>JAKSBI010000534.1 GCA_022361215.1 Hyphomicrobiales bacterium
CGGGTTGACGATGTGCGAGAAGCGCTGGCCCGCGCTTTCGAAGAAGATCCGATAGTCGCCGGAGGTGGCCACGGCCCGGCCGTCGCCGCGGACGACGCGCTGGACCGTGCCCGGCGCGGCCCGCGGTTTCTCGATGCCGACCCGCCACGGCCGGTCCTCGGGGCTCTGCCCGCGACCCCGAAGCTCGCCGCCGATCTCGACCAGGTAGTGCTCGACGCCGGCCGCCTCCAGATGCTCGGCGATCTTGTCTACGCCGAAGCCTTTGGCGATGCCGGAGAGATCGACGCGAAGGCCGGAGCGGTCCTTGCCGAGCGCGGGCGCGGCGCTACGCGTGCGCACGGCGTCGTAGCCGATCCTGGCGCGGGCCGCCGCGATGCGCTCGGCCGACGGCACGCGCTGGCTCTCGCCGCCGGGGCCGAAGCCCCAAAGGTCGACGAGGGGGCCGACGGTCGGATCGAAGGCGCCTTCCGTGAGCCGGCCGATGCGCAGGGCCTCGTCGACCACTGCCAGCGTGTCGGGCGAGACCGCCTCCCAAACGCCGGCGGCCGCGTCGTTGAAGCGCGACAGCTCGGACCGGGGCCGGTAGGTCGACATCTGATCGTTGACCGTCTCGAGCAGGCGATCGATCTCGGCGGCGAGGGTGCCGCGGTCGAGGCTCTTGGGCAGATCGGCGATCTTGACGCTGTAGGTGGTGCCCATGGTGTCGCCGCGGATCGCCGTGAGCTTGCGCTTGACATCCCGGTCCTCGCAGGCGACGAGGCTGAGAAAAGGCGTGGCGAGGGCCAAGCCTCGAGCCTGGCGGATGAAATCTCGTCTGGAAAGCGTATAGGGCATGACCTGACCTTGCTGTCGATGTTGCGGACTGTATCTCAACTCCTCGGCCTTAACGAGTGATTTCGCTGTCGCAGCGGCGCAGCCCGAAATGCCGGGGCCTACGGCCGGAGATACGGCCTGCAGCTCACGTGCGGATCCATGTCGCACATCTTCAAACGTTTGAAAAGGAACGGTATCTGCTTGCGGAATGCCCCGGATTTCTGCAAAAAGGCTGACAATCGCGTGAGCCGTCTGATAAACTTTTTGAGACGAGATCGGAGCGGTTTGACAGGGTCCGCTGCGCCGTCAGTTTCAGGCAGGAGGTCATTCTCATGGCGCCAACATCCTATCAGGGGCCGATGCAGGTCGACGAGCAGCAGAAGCGCACCTATTCCCAGACCGCGGAGGGCAGCCTTGGCGGCGACCAGCCCGGGCGGTCCGTTGCGGCGATCCTCGCCGACAAGGGCCAGGACGTCTTCACGATTGGCCCCGAGGCGACGGTTCTCGAGGCGGTCAGCGAATTGAACCGCCGCAGGATCGGCGTGCTGGTCGTGGTGGCGGGCGGCGGCAAGCCGGCGGGCATCCTGTCGGAGCGCGACGTCGTGCGGAACATCGAGGCCAGCGGCGTCGAGTTGTTCGAGCGCACGGTCAAGGAGGTGATGACGGTCGATCCGGTGACCTGCAGTCCCGACGACAGCGTCGAGCATGTCATGACGGAGATGACGCGCAGCCGGTTCCGGCATATGCCCGTGATGCAGAACGACCGGCTGTGCGGCCTGGTCTCCATCGGCGACATCGTGAACCACCGGCTGGTCGAGCTGGAGTACGAAAATCTTAAGATCAAACAGGCCATGGTCGGCTGAGGCTGGCGGGCTTAAACGTTGGCGACCGTGGCGGTGCCGCCGCGGAGCCTTCGGCGCGCCGAGCGGGCAACTCTAAATCCAGGACAAGACGCCAGAGGGCAGACGGCGATACATGCAGGGCAACGAGGGCAACGGATCCGGCGCAGACGCCCCGCCGCGACTCGACTTCACGGTACGCAAGGGGCTGGACCTGCCGATTGCCGGTGCGCCGGAGCAGCGCATCGAGGACGGTCCCGAGGTCGGCGCCTGCGCGCTGATCGGCGCGGACCATGTGGGCCTCAAGCCGGCCATGAAGGTCGATGTCGGCGACCGGGTGAAGCTGGGTCAGCCGCTCTTCGCCGACAAGCGCTTCGAGGGCGTGGTCTACACGGCGCCGGCGGGCGGCACGGTGCGCGCCGTCAATCGCGGCGCCCGGCGGGTGCTGCAATCGGTGGTCATCGACATCGACGAAGCGGCCGGGGCGGTCGCGTTCCCGAAGCACAAGGCCGCGGCGCTCGACACGCTCGGGCGCGACGCGATCGTGGAGACCCTGGTGAGCTCAGGGCTCTGGACGGCGCTGCGCACCCGGCCCTACTCGAAAGTGCCGGACCCGGGCACGGCGCCGGCGGCGGTCTTCGTCACGGCGATGGACTCGAGCCCGCTCGCCGCCGACGCGGAGGTCGTCATCCGCGAGGCGCCCGAGGACTTCGCGGCGGGCGTCCGGCTGATGGCGAAGCTGACGGAGGGGCCGGTCTATGTCTGCAGCCGGCCGGGCGCGGAGATTCCGCCGGTCGAGGGCGAGCCCGTGAGGCATGCGACGTTCGCGGGGCCGCATCCCGCGGGCCTCGTGGGCGTGCACATCCACCTGCTCGATCCGGTTCACGCCGAGAAGACGGTCTGGCATGTCAACTATCAGGACGTGATGGCGTTCGGCGAGCTGTTCCGGACGGGCCGGCTGCCCACCGGGCGCGTGGTGGCCGTGAGCGGCCCCGCCGCCGACCGGCCCCGACTGATCCGCACGCGGCTCGGCGCCTCGACCGAGGCGCTGGTCGGAGCGCAGACGGACGGCGCGGACGTGCGGGCGATCGCCGGGAACGTGCTCACCGGGCGCACCGCCGACGGGCCCTTCGCCTATCTCGGCTGCTTCCATCAGCAGATCACGCTCATGACCGAAGGGCGCAAGCGCGAGCTGTTCGGCTGGCTGATCCCGAGCATGCGCAAGTTCTCGAACGCCAACGTGCACCTGTCGAGCCTGTTCGGCGGCAGGAAGCTCTTCAACTTCGACACCAACCTGAACGGCAGCCCCAGGGCGATGGTGCCGATCGGGCTCTACGAGGACGTCATGCCGTTCGACATTCTGGCGACCCAGCTCTTGCGCGCGCTGCTGGTGATGGACACGGACGACGCACAGGCGCTGGGTTGCCTGGAGCTGGACGAAGAGGATCTGGCGCTCTGCTCGTATGTGTGCTTGAGCAAGTACGAATACGGCATGGCGTTGCGTGCCAATCTCGAAAAGATTGAAGCGGAAGGCTGAGTCATGGCCTAGTGTCCAGATTCGGAAAGAGGTGATCCAAAGGATCGCTTGTCCCGTTCTCTGGGGTGGAGGGCAGTGGGGTGA
Source organism: Hyphomicrobiales bacterium (assembly GCA_022361215.1). Lineage (GTDB taxonomy): Bacteria > Pseudomonadota > Alphaproteobacteria > Rhizobiales > Methyloligellaceae > JAKSBI01. Next base: position 3,274 of record JAKSBI010000534.1, read on the forward strand.
CGCTGCGGGCCTCCAGAGATCGGGAGAAGCGACCCTTCGGGCGGCTTTCAGGCCTTTCGGACCGCGTCGCGGGCTCCCAACGATGCGCCAGCATCACGGCGGATCCCGCTCCTTGCCGAGACGCCTGAGACACCGTCCCATAGGGTACTGGAATATGGAGCAGGACACGCGCCATGGGGATGCGGAATTGGCTGGACTCCGTCGAGCCCTTGTTCATGAAGGGTGGCAAGTACGAGAAGTACTACGCCGTCTACGAGATGGTGGACACCCTGCTCTACTCCCCGAAGACGGTCACCCGCTTCGCGCCGCACGCCCGCGCCCATCTCGACCTGAAACGCACCATGACCTATGTGGTGCTGGCGACCATCCCGTGCGTGCTCTTCGGCCTCTACAACACCGGCTATCAGGCCAATCTGGCGCTCGCTGAGCTGGGCCAGGAGAGCGCCGGCGGCTGGCGCGGCTGGATCCTCGACAGCGTCGGGATCGGGTACAACCCGCAGAACCCGCTGGCCTGCTTTCTCCACGGCTTCCTCTATTTCCTACCGATCTATGTGGTGACCCTGGCCGCGGGCGGGTTGTGCGAGGTGGCGTTCGCGGTGATCCGCGGCCACGAGGTGAACGAGGGCTTCTTCGTTTCGTCCATCCTCTATGTCCTGATCCTGCCGGCCAGCACGCCGCTCTGGCAGGTGGCGCTCGGGATCATCTTCGGGGTGGTGATCGGCAAGGAGATCTTCGGCGGCACGGGCAAGAACATTCTCAATCCGGCGCTGACGGGCCGGGCTTTCCTCTATTTCGCCTATCCGGCCCAGATGTCGGGCGACGCGGTCTGGGTGCCGGTCGACGGCTACACCGGCGCCACCTCGCTGAGCGTGGCGGCGGACCAGGGCCACGGGGCGCTCTCCACCATCGACCTCACCTGGTGGGACGCCTTCATCGGCTTCATGCAGGGATCCCTCGGCGAGACCTCGGCGCTGGCCTGCCTGATCGGCGGCCTCTTCCTCATTTACACGCGCATCGCCAACTGGCGCCTGATCGCCGGCTGTCTGCTCGGCACGGCGGCGATGAGCACGGTCTTCAACCTCATCGGCAGCGACACCAACCCGCTCTTCGCCATGCCCTGGTACTGGCATCTGGTGATCGGCGGCTACGCCTTCGGCCTGGTCTATATGGTGACCGAGCCGGTCTCGGCGGCCATGACCAATCAGGGGCGCTGGTGGTACGGCGCCCTGATCGGGGTGATGTGCGTCCTGATTCGGGTGGTCAATCCCGCCTTTCCGGAGGGTATGATGCTGGCCATTCTGTTCGGCAACGTGTTCGCGCCGCTGATCGACTATTTCGTGACAAGCGCCAATATCAGGCGCAGGAGACGACGCCATGCCTGACGACCGGCCGGGCCTGTTCCGGCGCATCCTTTCGGTCTCCAACGACGACCCGCGCAAGATCGTAGGCGTTGCGGTCGCGCTTTGCCTGGTCTGCTCGGTCTTCGTATCGGCGGCGGCCATCGGCCTGCGCCCGCTGCAGGAGGCCAACAAGCGCCAGTCCATGCGCCAGAACATTCTCCAGGTGGCGGGGCTGATGCAGCCGGGCGGCGACGTGGACGCGCTGTTCAAGCAGAATATGGAGGCCCGCATCGTCGATCTGCGCACGGGCAGGTTCTCCGACGCCGTCGACCCGGACGTCTACGACCAGCGGACGGCGGTGCGCGACCCCGCCCTGAGCGATCCGATCCCGCCGGACGAGGATATCGCGGCGATCAAGCGCAAGGCCCATTTCGCCACGGTCTATCTGGTCAAGGACGGGAGCGGCGGTTATCGCGCGGTGATCCTGCCGGTCCATGGCTACGGCCTCTGGTCGACGCTCTACGGCTACCTGGCCGTGAAGCCAGACGGCCGGGAGATCGTCGGGCTGCAATTCTACGACCATGCCGAGACGCCGGGCCTCGGCGGCGAGGTCGACAACCCGGTCTGGCGCGCCAAGTGGCCCGGCAAGCGCCTCTTCGGCGAGGACGGCGAGCTGCGCATCGAGGTGGTGAAGGGCGCGGCGGCCACGGGCGAGAAGGGCGCCTATCAGGTCGACGGCCTGGCCGGCGCGACGCTGACCTCGCGCGGCGTGAACAATCTGGTGCGCTACTGGGCCAGCCAGAACGGCTTTGGCCCCTTCTTGAGGACATTGCAACAGGAGTTGTCGAAAGATGGCTGAATCCAGGCGACTGGTGACGGACCCGCTGATCGAGAACAATCCGATCATCCTGCAGACGCTGGGCATCTGCTCGGCGCTGGCGGTCACGTCCTCCCTGAAAGTGTCGCTGATCATGTGCATCGCGCTGACCAGCGTGGTTGCGCTCTCCAACCTTTTGATCAGCATCATCCGGCATCACGTGCCGGGCAACATCCGGATCATCGTGCAGATGGTGATCATCGCCTCGCTGGTGATCGTGGTGGATCAGATCCTGAGGGCCTACGCCTTCGAGATCTCGAAGACGCTCTCGGTCTTCGTCGGCCTGATCATCACCAACTGCATCGTGATGGGCCGCGCCGAGGCCTTCGCCATGCAGAACCCGCCCTGGCCGAGCTTCCTCGACGGTCTCGGCAACGGGCTCGGCTACAGCGCCATCCTGATCGGCGTCGCGGTCCTGCGCGAGCTGTTCGGAGCGGGCACGCTGATGGGCGTGGAGATCCTGGCGCCGGTGACGATGGGCGGCTGGTACGTGCCGAACGGCATGATGCTGCTGCCGCCGAGCGCCTTCTTCATCATCGGCGGCTTCATCTGGATCGTGCGCAGCGTGAAGGTGCGCCAGCGCGAGAAAATCGATTTCAGGATCATGAACGCGCAAGTGAGCGAGCACGCCTGATATGGAAGCCTATCTCAGCCTGTTCGTGCGGGCGATCTTCGTCGAGAACCTGGCACTGGCGTTCTTCCTCGGCATGTGCACCTTCCTGGCCGTCTCGAAGAAGATCGAGACCGCGCTCGGCCTCGGCATCGCGGTGATCGTCGTGCAGGCGATCACGGTGCCGGCCAACAATCTCATTCTGAGCGTGTTCCTGAAGCCGGGCGCGCTCTCCTGGCTGGGGCTCGGCGAGACGGACCTGACCTTTCTCGGCCTGATCTGCTACATCGGCGTCATTGCCGCCATGGTGCAGATCCTGGAGATGAGCCTCGACCGCTTCTTCCCGGCGCTCTACAACGCGCTGGGCATCTTCCTGCCGCTGATCACGGTGAACTGCGCCATTCTCGGCGGCTCGCTGTTCATGGTGGAGCGCGATTACGACTTCGCCGACAGCGTCGTCTACGGCGTCGGCTCCGGCGTCGGCTGGGCGCTGGCGATCGTGGCGCTGGCGGGATTGCGCGAGAAGATGAAGTACAGCGACGTGCCGGCGGGCCTGCAGGGCCTTGGCATCACCTTCATGACGGCCGGCCTGATGTCGCTCGCCTTCATGTCGTTCTCCGGCATTCAACTCTAACGGGCCCGAAACCCATGGAAAACTTCGTTCTAGGCGTCACCCTCTTCACGGCGATCATCCTCTCGCTCGTGGCGGTCATCCTGTTCGCCCGCTCGCAGCTCGTCGCCAGCGGCGCGGTGGACATCGAGATCAATGGCGAGCGCACCATCAAGGCGGCTGCCGGAACCAAGCTTCTGGCGGCGCTGGCCAACGAGAACCTGTTCGTCTCGTCGGCCTGCGGCGGCGGCGGCACCTGTGCCCAGTGCCGGGTGACGATCGACGAGGGCGGGGGCTCGATCCTGCCCACCGAGCTCTCGCACATCACCAAGCGCGAGGCGCGGGAGGGGCATCGCCTGTCCTGTCAGGTCGCCGTCAAGCAGCCGATGAAGATCCGCATCCCGGACGAGGTCTTCGGCGTGAAGAAATGGCGCTGCAAGGTGCGCTCCAACGACAACGTCGCCACCTTCATCAAGTGCCTGGTGCTGGAGCTGCCGGAGGGCGAGATCGTCGACTTCCGCGCCGGCGGGTTCATTCAGATCGAGTGCCCGCCCTACGAGATCGACTTCAAGGATTTCGACGTCGACGAGCAGTACCGCGAGGACTGGGACCATTTCAATCTGTGGGACATCAAGGCGGTGAACACCGAGACCGTGGTCCGCGCCTACTCGATGGCGAACTACCCCGAGGAGCGGGGAGTCATCATGCTGAACGTGCGCATCGCGACGCCGCCGCCGCACACCGACCCGGGCGCGGTCCCGCCGGGCAAGATGTCCACCTACATCTTCAACCTGAAGCCGGGGGACGAGGTCACGATCTCGGGGCCCTTCGGCGAGTTCTTCGCGCGGGAGACCGACAAGGAGATGGTCTTCATCGGCGGCGGCGCCGGCATGGCGCCGATGCGCTCGCACATCTTCGACCAGCTCAAGCGCCTCCACAGCGAGCGCAAGATGAGCTTCTGGTACGGCGCGCGCAGCCGGCGGGAGATGTTCTATGTCGAGGATTTCGACGGGCTGCAGGCGGGCAACGACAATTTCGCCTGGCACGTGGCCCTGTCGGACCCGCAGCCGGGCGACGACTGGACCGGCGATACCGGGTTCATTCACGAGGTCCTTCTCCAGAACTACCTGAAGGACCACCCGGCGCCGGAGGATTGCGAGTACTATCTGTGCGGTCCGCCGATGATGAACCAGGCGGTGATCAACATGCTGCTGGATCTGGGTGTCGAGCGCGAGGACATCATGCTCGACGATTTCGGCGGCTGACGGGCGAACGGACACGCCCTCGAAAGGAAGGTGCCAGCGATGGTTGAGACGGCAGCACTGGCTTTCGTCGTCTTTCTGATCGCCGTCGTCGCCATGGCGGTGGGGGTGCTCCTCACCGGCCGCCGCATCTCTGGAAGCTGCGGCGGCCTCAGCGCCATCGACGGGGCCGGTCAATGCGGCGTCTGCGGCCGCGACATGAGCGCCAAGCAGGAAGCTGGAGAGGCCCTGGACTGCGGCCGTCCGCGCTAGGGCCTTATAGAAGGGGCTACCTCCCCCTTCCCGTCATTCCCGCGATGTCGCCGATCTCTCGGGTCCGCAACGTGCCTCTCAACAGACCCTAAAGCCTCACCTCGAAGAAGGCGACGATCAGAAAGCACGCCAGGCAGAGCGCGCCGAAGGCGAAGCGGCGCATGCGGCCCGACGGTGCCTCGCTGCGCCA
>JAKSBI010000752.1 GCA_022361215.1 Hyphomicrobiales bacterium
CCCGAAGACCACCCAATAGGCCGCGCCGATATCGAGCCTTTGCCCGAGCCCGCGCGCGACGAAATCGACCAGGAACACCATGTGCGGCACGAGCCCGACCGCGTTCAGACCGTACTCGACGTAGAGCGTGGCGAGCGCCGCTCCCTTGGGCCGCGGCCGCCGCAGCTCGACGACGCGCGCGCCGGCAGGCGCGGCGGGCCACCCGCCCCACGCCAGGAGCGTCAACGCCAGCGACAGCACGCCGAGGCACACCCACGTCTCGGCCAGCCCCCAGCGCAGGAGAAGCGGCACCAGCGTGCCCGATGCGGCAATGCCGAGGCCGACGCCCGTGAAGATGAGGCCTCCGGCCAGGCCCTGGCGCGCCGCCGGCACATGCGGCAACACCGTCGGCGCGGCCAGCACCATGAGCGCGCCGCCGGCGAGCCCCGAGGCAAAACGCCAGACGAAGAACCAGGCGAAGGAGAACGGCACCGCGCAGGCGAAGAAGGCGGCCGTCGCCAGCAGCAGCATCGCCCTCAGCAACAGGGGCGCGGGCGCCCGCGCCGCCAGCGGCCGGCCGAGCAGCGCGCCCGCGAGATAGCCCGCGAGGTTGGCCGCGCCCAAATAGGCGGCGTCGGAGGCGGTGAACCAGTCCGCCTCGATCAGCGCCGGCAACAGCGGGGTGTAGGCGAAGCGGGCCAAACCGATGCCGACCAGGGTCGCGGCAAGCCCCGCCAGAACCGCCCGCCACGGCCCGATGCCCCCTGCGAGCGCCTTGTCTGCGGCCGCCGATCGCTGCATGCCTGCCTCCATCCCGGTGTCCGGGCCACTCCGTGCCCAGGCAGCGATAGCGCAGGTGAAATGTCAGGAAAAATGAATTTACTAGATAGAAGATATCTTAATTAGAGATATCTTGCGGTTACTCCGCCGCTTCCGCCAGCGCCGGACGTGCGCAGTCAAGAAAGGCCGCGAGTGCGCTCGACACGAAGGCGTCGCGGCGGCGCACGAACAGCGTCTCCACATTGGCCTCGCCCGGCGGCAGCGTGTGCAGCACGATCCGCCCCGCGCGTGCCGGCGCCTCGAGGACGCCGCGCGGCAGCAGCGTGATGCCGAGCCCGCCGGCGACGCAGCCGACGATGGACTCGATGGTGCCGAACTCGAGCTGGCGCAGGCCGACGACGCCGCGCCGCGTCAGGATCTCCTCCAGACGCTGGCGATAGGAACAGCCCGCCCGGAGCACGACGGTCTTGAGGTCGGCGCGGCCCACCAGCGCCTCCAGGCTTTCCACCGCCGGGCCGGTCGCGACCGCCAGCTCCTCCTGGAAGATGGCGTCCGACACCAGGGCCTCATGGTCCACGGGCCCACAGACGAACGCGCCCTCGACGCGATGCTCCACGACCGCGTCGATCAGTTCGGCGGTGGTGCCCGTACGGATCACAAGGTCGACATCCGGATGCGCGGCGGCGTAGTCCGCCAGGATGGGCGAGAGCCGCATGGCGGCCGTGGTCTCCAGCGAGCCGACCGTCAGCAGGCCCTTGGGCTGGCCGTCGTCGGCAACGGCCCGCCGCGCGTCGGCAATCAGCCGCGCCACGCCCGTGGCATAGGGCAACAGGCGCTGCCCCGCGGCCGTCAGCGTGACGCCTCGGGCATGGCGATGGAACAGCGGCGTGCCGAGCTCCTCCTCGAGCAGCCGAACCCGGGTGGTGACGTTCGACTGCACCGTGTTCAGCTCCGCCGCCGCACGGTTCATGGCGCTGAGGCGCGCCACGGCTTCGAAGACTTTGAGATCGGCGGCGTCCATGGCCTGGGTCCCTTGATATCTCTGATCGAGATATCTTTTACCATCTCGCTTCGAACAGCGAAATGGCTGGATGGGAGGGACCCAGGCCGCTCCGGACGATCAATGGCGTTGCAGGGTTGCGCGGAAGCGCTCCCAAACCGCTTGGCTCAGCTCGAGAAAACCCTTGAGAAAGAGCGTGCGGCCCGCCTGTTGCGGCGCCGGCAGGGTCCAGGCCAGGTAGAGGGGTGCCGACAGCGGCGCGCGGAACGAGCCGGTCTGCCGCGCGGCCTGCGGCTCGCCGAATTGGCGTGGATTGACGTATTGCATCTCGATGTCTCCTTTTCCCGGGGCGACGGCCGTGGCGCAATGCTCGGCACGCCGTTGTCCGCTCCGTCACGTCGCATGTGGGAAAGGCGCCGCGGGGAAGTAGCTCCGCTATTGCATGGCTGCCTTGAGTTTGCCTCATGCCTCGCGCGCACCGGCACGCGGCGTGGGGCGGAGCTTGCCGTGCGCTCATGCCTGGGGCATAGCACCTGGCGTCTCCGCCTTACCGCAGCAATGCAGACCGGCCCCGCCATGATCTCCAAAATCGCCGACGTCGCAGACCTGACCGAGTTCGGCCGGATCCAGCTCTCGCCGCACTTCTTCATGCGCGACATGCTCTATAGCGAGGTCGCCAACTTCCACGGCCTGCCCAACATCCCCGAGGACCCGGCGCTGGCTGTCGGGGCCGGACGAAACCTCGCGGAGAAGATCCTGGAGCCGCTGCATGCGGCCTGCGGTGCGGTCACCATTCGCAGCGCCTATCGCTCGCCTGCGGTCAACGGCTTCTGCAACGAAAAGTTCCGAGCGGGCGGGCGCGCCTATTTCTGCGGCGACAACGACTACAACCGGGCCCGCCACATCTGGGACTGGCGCGACGCCGAAGGCTTTCTCGGCGCGACCGCGAGCATCCTGATCCCCTGGTACCTGCCGCGCTATGCCGAGACCGGCGACCCGCGCCCGCTCGCCTGGTGGATCCGCGACCACCTGCCGGACCACGACGCAATCACGTTCTACCCCTGGCTCTGCGCCTTCAACATCCGCTGGTACGAGGGCGAGAGCCCGCAGACCATCTCGATCAGCGACGGCTTTACACCTGAGGTCTTGACCCAAAAGGGCATGGCCAATTTCGACGGCGACCACGCCGACGCCTATCCGGGCTTCCCGAAGGCCTGACACAGGTTTTCCAGGGGCGCGGGCCCTCATCGCGTCTCGCCGAACGCGCTCGCACCGGTTGCGCTGCCGCGCAAGCCATATCCCGGCGTACGTGCCGTTCCGGGATGGCGACCATCTCGGCACCACCAAAATTCGTTCAGGAACAAGGAGCTAAGCGCAGCACCGTAACGAATTGTCAATTTTTCTTGACATTCAATTTCATATGTATACATTTGTCATCAAATGGATGCGAAATCATGCCAAGAAGCATTCCACTGAGCGTCCGGATCAACGACGCGGACGCAGCCTTCCTCGCCCGGCTCGACGTGCCGGATGCCAAGACGCCGAGCGACAAGCTGCGGGCCATCCTCAAGGCGGCCCGCCGCCGGGAGGAGGGCGCCAGGGATTTCGCTGGCTGCGCCGAGCTTGTGCAGGACATGCTGCGGCCGGCGGTCCATCGCCTGCGCGAGGCACAACGCAAGGCCGGCATCCGCTCGGAGTTCGTCCTCAAGGTCTACGAGCGCATGCCGGAGCTGATGGCCGAGCTCATCGCTGCGGCGCCCGGATCAAAAGAGGACGATGAGACCCTCGCCCGGTTCGAGCGCGCGGTGGCAGATCAAGTTTTCTCCATGATCGAGGAAATACTCGATTTTGGATTGACTTCGCGCAGTCGGAGTTACGACCCAAATTTAATTAAAGAACAACTGGAGCCCATTATTGAAATTTTGAATCTGATTAAATTATCGCGAGAACAATCAAAAGGAGCGCAAAATGAGTGACAACCTAATCTACCGCGTCAAACGGCTGGTGTCGGGCAGCGTCAACAGCCTGGTGGACGCGGTCGAGAACGCATCGCCCGAGACCGTCATGAAGGAGACCATTCGTGAGGTCGAGGCCGCCACGGATCAGGTCCGTGACGAGCTGGGGCAGGTTGTCGCCAACAAGCACCTTGCCAGCCGCCGGCTGATGGAGGCCAACGCCAAGCACGAAGACCTGTCCGAGAAGGTTCGGATCGCCGTGAGTGAAGGCCGCGACGATCTCGCCGAAGCGGCGATCGCCCGCCAGCTCGATCTCGAGGCGCAGATCCCGATCCTCGAAAGCGCCATCAAGGACGCCGCGTCGGAGGAGGCCGAGCTCGACGGCTACATCGCCGCCCTGCAGGCGCGCAAGCGCGAGATGGAAGAAGAGCTGGCGCTCTTCTCGACAAGCCGCGAGACCTCCGCCGGCAGCGTGGACGCAATCGGCCGTGCACCCAAGGACGCCGCCGAGCGCAAGGTGAGCAAGGCCGAGACGGCCTTCAACCGCGTCATGGGCAACGCCACCGGCCTGCCCGGCGTCACGGCCGCCGACCGAGAATCGTCGGCGAAGGTGGCCGAGCTGGAACAGCTCGCGCGCGACAACCGCATCCGCGAGCGCCTGGCTGCGGTGAAGGCCTCCGGCGAGAAAGGCGCCGTATGATCGAGCACGTCGTCGCGCCCCAGACCGCCCCGTTTGCCGTCGCGCTCGGCGTGATGCTGCTGATCGCGCTGATGGAAGGCGTCGGCCTGCTGTTCGGCATCGCGTTCTCGAGCATTGTCGATGCGCTGCTGCCCGATTTCGACGTCCCGGACGTCGATGTCGACGCCGACATCGCAGCGCCCGACACCGCCGGGCCGGTGGCTCCGGACGGCGGCGCGGTGACCCAGCTCCTCGGCTGGCTCTGCTTCGGCCGCGTTCCGGCGCTGGTTCTCCTGGTGGCGTTCCTGACCGCCTTCGGCCTGTCGGGCCTGGTCTTGCAGGGCGCTCTGAAGAGCGTCGCCGGGATCTACATGCCGGGCATTCTAGCCGTCGTTCCGGCCTTCGCGTTCGCGCTGCCGGCCACGCGCTATCTGGGCCTCGGCCTCTCGAAGGTCGTCCCCAAGGAGGAAACCGAGGCCGTCAGCCGCGCGGGCTTCGTCGGCAAGATCGCCGTCGTGACGCGCGGCACCGCCAAGCGCGGGCTGCCCGCCGAGGCCAAGCTGCGGGACCGGTTCGGCCACACCCATTACCTCCTCGTCGAGCCGGACGTCGACGGCGAGGAGCTCGAAGCCGGGTCAGAGGTGCTCCTGGTGCGCCAGACGGACGGGACCTTCCGGGCCATCCGGAACACGCACGTGGCCCTGTCGCGGCAAACCGGCTGACGTCCAACGACCCATAAGAGGGAAGGGAACACGCAACAGAAGAAGGAAAGGTGAGATGGGATACCTGACGGATCTTGCTCTAATCGGAATCTTTGCCCTGATCATTCTGGTCGGCCTTTTGACGATCGGCATGATCTTCGCGCGGCTCTATCGCCGCTCCTCTAAGGAGATCTCGTTCGTGCGAACCGGCTTCGGCGGGCAAAAGGTCATCATGAACGGCGGCGCGCTGGTCTTCCCCGTTCTGCACGAGATGATCCCGGTCAACATGAACACGCTGCGCCTCGAGGTGAAGCGTGCCAACGAGCAAGCCCTGATCACCAAGGACCGCATGCGGGTCGACGTCCAGGCCGAGTTCTACGTGCGCGTCCAGCCGACCCAGGAAGCCATCGCCAACGCCGCGCAGACCCTCGGCCAGCGCACCACGCGCCCGGACGCCTTGAAGGACCTCGTCGAGGGCAAGTTCGTCGACGCGTTGCGCGCGGTCGCCGCCGAGATGGCCATGGAGGAGCTGCACGAGCAGCGCGTCTCCTTCGTCCAGAAGGTGCAGGCCGCCG
>JAKSBI010000674.1 GCA_022361215.1 Hyphomicrobiales bacterium
CAGCTCTCGCCCTATTCGACGTCCAAGGCGGCCGTCGCCGGCCTGTCGCGCAGCATGGCGGTGGAATATGCGGCCTACGGCGTGAGGGTAAATTATCTCTGCCCGGGCTATGTGGAGACGGCGCTGACCGACCGGGTGCTGCGCAACCCGGCGATCCGCAAGGCGCTGCTGATGCAGACGCCCATGGGCCGTTTCGGCGAGCCCGAGGACATCGCCAAGGCCGCGCTCTTTCTGGCCTCGGACGACTCGGCCTACATTACGGGCTCGGGCCTGACCGTCGACGGCGGCATGAGCGTGGCGCTCTGACCGGCGCTCCGCGCCGGCGCGGACACAGCGTGATGGCATGAAGCGAGCCTTCGATCTCCTTTGCGTTCTGCTGCTGGCGCCGCTCGTGGTGCCGCTGGTCGCGGTGCTTGCGCTCATCGTGCGTCTGGCGCTCGGATCGCCGGTCTTCTTCACGCAGGTGCGGCCGGGGCTGAACGGCGCACCCTTCCGCCTCGTCAAGTTCCGCACCATGACCGACGCGCGCGACGCGGCCGGCGCGCTCAAGCCCGACGGCGAGCGCCTGACGCGCTTCGGACGCTTTCTGCGCGCCACCAGCCTCGACGAGCTGCCGGAGTTCTGGAACGTGCTGAAGGGCGAGATGAGCCTGGTGGGGCCGCGCCCGCTGCTGATGGAGTATCTCGACCGCTACACGCCCGAGCAGGCGCGCCGGCACGAGGTGCCGCCCGGCATCACCGGATGGGCCCAGGTCAACGGCCGCAACGCCATCAGCTGGGAGCAGAAGTTCGCCCTCGACGTCTGGTACGTCGACCACCAAACCCTCGGGCTCGACATCCGGATTCTGCTCATGACGCTCTGGAAGGCGCTGAAGGGGGAGGGCGTCTCCGCCCCCGGCGAGGCTACGGCGTCTCCCTTCATGGGCACGGGCAAGGAGAGCGGCGGCAAGTAGTGAGAGGTCGGATTAGGACACAGGCTCCGCCACGCACTCCTCCGTGCCGACCAGCGTCTCTTCCATGATCAGGTCGACGACGCCCTTGAGGGCCTCGGTCTCGTCGGCGCCTTGCTCCTTGAGCGCCTTGTAGCGGGCGATCTGGCGGTCGGCGCTGGTTCCGGTCTCGACGATCTTGAGGGTGTGCTCCACCTGGCGCATGCAGCCGAAGAAGTGAGCGTCCTCGCGCACCAGCTCCAGCAGCTCCTGGGCGAGGTCCGAGAACGGGATCATCTCGCCCCTGCCGTAGTCCACCAGATCGCCGCCGACGCCGTAGCGCTGGGCCCGCCAGCGGTTCTCGTTGATCAGGAAGGCGGGATAGGAGCGCCAGCGCTGGTTGTTGCGCCGGAGCCGGTAGAGCATGCGCAGGATGCAGCGGTAGAGCGCGGCGATGGAGATGGCGTCCTCCAGCAGCGGGCAGACGTCGGCGATGCGCATCTCGAGCGTCGGGAAGCGTGCGCTCGGGCGCAGATCCCACCAGAGCTTGGTGGCGTCCTCCACGAGGCCGGCCCGGACCATG
>JAKSBI010000721.1 GCA_022361215.1 Hyphomicrobiales bacterium
CTCTGGGTCGCGGGCCAGATGGTCTGGGAAGGTTGGGGAGATCTCGCTCGCGCCTTGGCGTAGCTGCGTCACCCTTGATCCGTCAAACAGTCAAAGGCCGGCACCGACTGCGCCGGCCTAAACCTGACGGCAGCGGTCGCGCGCCCGAGGAGGCCCGTCTATCCGCGCCTCAGCGGCAGAGGCGCCGCGGCCCGCGATAGGGCTGGAAGGTGCCGGTGCGCCGATCGAAGGAGCGGTACTTCGAGTGGCAGTAGGCGTACCACTCGGGCGTCCAGGGTGCCGGCCGGTAGGACACGGGGCCCGGATCGTAGTAGGGGCCGTCGTAATAGCCGTCATAGTAGCCGTCGTAATAGCGGTCCCGGGCGATGGCCCCGCCGATCACGGCGCCGATGGCCAGGCCGATGAGGCCGGCGGCGGCGGCGTTGCCGCCTTTATGGTGGCGATGATAGCGGCCGGCTTCGGCCGGCGTCGGCAACGCCAGCGTGCCGATCAGCATCGCGGCGGCCAGCGCGGCGCCCTTCGAAACGGTGCGTGTCATGGCGATCTGTCCTCTGGGCGCGGCCCGCGTCCGGCGCGTCGGCCGCGCGTCTCTTCGATCATGGGACGTCGGACAGATCTATCGCCCAGAAATACGCCGTCAATATGGAGGGGGAGGGGGCCGGGCGCGGCGGCAGGCCATCGCGCCCGGCGGAAAACTCAAGCGTCGCCGGATGTGAAGGTGGCGTCGTTGTCGCGCGTTGCGCGCGGCTTATCGGGGGCGGCGGCAACGCCGCGGGCCGGACCTCGGCCGATCACGGAAATGCGCACGCGCGCCGTTCCGGCGTTGACGAAGCCGAGCTGACCCGCCGCGGCGCGCGTCACGTCGATGATGCGCCCGCGGATGAAGGGCCCGCGGTCGTTGATGCGCACCACCACGGAGCGGCCGTTGTCCAGGTTGTCGACGCGCACGCGCGTGCCGAAGGGCAGCGTGCGGTGGGCGGCCGTCATGGCGCTCGGGTTGGCGCGCTCGCCGCTGGCGGTGATGGTCGTAAACGCGTACCAGGAGGCGCGGCCCTGCTCCGCCTCGGCCTCGGCCGGGGCGAGGGTCAGCAGCGCCGCGGCGAAGGCCGCCGGCGCAATTGCTTTGCCCATAAAGGTCATGCGTTTTCTCTCTTGCTGTTGGCGGGATGCACAGGCGGACCGAATCGCGACCGCCGTTTTGTGCAGCGCAGCAAGCTACCCCAAAAAAAGGCGAAACCATGGGGCCGGCGTGAAATTTCCGAGGCGATCGAAGGGAAGAGCGAGGGAGGGGGGGCTGTTTTTTTCGCTCGCGGCTATTCCGAGCCCTGCGGGCTCGGGCCTGCGCGGGCGCAGCGAGGAATAGCCGTGAGCGACAAAAAACCTACGCCGATCACCCCCGCCCAGCCATCGCGCTCCGCCTCAAATCGGCTGCCCCTTCTTCAACAGCTTATCGATCAGCTGCCGGCGCAGAATGTCGCTGCTGTCGCCGCCCTTGAAGGAGAGCTGGCCCGAGGAATAGGTGGTGCCGAAGGTGAGGGCGATGTTCACGGTCTGGCCGATGGCCGAGATGAACTGGCGGATGTAGAGCGCGCGCAGCGGGTGGATGTAGGTCGCCCAGAGCACCCCCTTGGCGATGGCGTAGCGGCTGTCGAGCGCCGTGTCGAAATTGGCCTGCATCATGCGCGTAAGCTGCTCCTGCGAGAGCGTCTCCGCCTGGGCGATGGGGACCAGGATGCGCATGCGGTCGTGCTTGGCGTCGGTGATGACGACCACCGGCGTCTTCTCGATGACGAAGCGCCAGTAGCCCTTGCGGGGCTCCTTCGCCTCGGTGTCGAGGCGCTTGATGATGATGCCCATCTGCTCCAGCGTCATGGTGCCTTCGTAGACGGGCGCCTTCGGCGCCTGCTCGGTCTTCTCCTCGGGCTTGGGCTCCGCGGCGCCGGGCGGGGTCTGCTCGGGCTCCGCCTCGGGGGCGGGCTTGCCGAGAGCCGCTGCGCCCGCCAGCGAGAGCGTGACGGCGGCGATGAAAGCGATCAGGGAAGAGCGGGTCATGGGGCCTCCTCTCGGCGCTGCCGCGATGCCTGCGCCTTTAGCAAACGGCAGCACCGTCGGGAAATCAATGCATGGGCCAAAAAAATTGACCGGAATTCGGTCTGGACATGGCTTGCGTTCGCCAAACTCGTCCCCCATATACCGTCGCGTAGCGCCAGGTTTTTGGATGGGGCGCACCTCGGACGACCGGCTAAGAGAAGGGGGCCCGAAAGGGTCCGACGACCTTTCCCGACTTCTGAGTGTATGGCGGCCGGAGACTTGGCCGTCGGAGTGACATATCCAAACTGACGAAGGGGAAGGACTTCTTCCATGCGAATTAATGGTACTGTCAAATTCTTCAACCACGCCAAGGGCTATGGGTTCATCACGCCCGAGGACGGCGGTAAGGACGTGTTCATCCACGCTTCGGCGCTCGAGCGCAGTGGCGTGCGCCCGGTTGATGAAGGCGACAAGCTCAGCTTTGAGGTCGAGGACGACCCGCGTGGTCGCGGCAAGCAGGCCACGAACATCGAGATTCAAGAGTAAAGCTGACGCTGTTTAAGTTTCGAAGCTGCGACGCCGCCGGGCCCGGCCCGGCGGCGTTTTTACTTGCCTGGTATTGCGGGCGCGGCACGAAACCGGCGTGAGCGGCGCAGAGCCGTATGGTATTTACGAGTTCATGACCTAGACTGCCCTGAGTATTTCGTACCAGGGAGGATGCCATGAGACTTGCCGCCGTTCCCGCCAGCCTCGCGCTGGCGTTTTGCATTGCCCTGCCGGCCAAGGCCCAGGAGGTCAACGACGCGCCGCTCACGGAGAACTGGGCGCCCAGCGAATGGGGCCCCGACGACAAGATCGGCGCGGCCAACCGCACCACGCCCGAGCTGGTGCTGAAGGCCGTCAAGCTGGTGAAGCGCGGTAAGGTCGCCACTCTCGGCAAGATCTACGCCGGCGATGCGCCGGCCTTCGGCACCCGGGGCTTCCGGCTGACCATTCCGGGCCTGCCCACCGGCGGCCCCTTCGGCGGCCAGAAGCTGGTCTACAACGACGAGTACGTGGCCACCGAGCTGGGCCAGGTCGGCACCCAGTTCGACGGGCCGGGCCATATCGGCGTGGTCACCTCAAAGGGCATGTACTTCTACAACGGCCGCTTCCTCGGCGACGACGGCATCGGGCCCTACGGCATGGGGCCGCTCGGCGTTGAGTATGTGGCGCAGAAGGGCTATGTCTGCCGCGGCGTGGTGCTGGACGCGGTGGCGCTGCGCGGCGGCCCGCTGCCGATCCCGAAGGAGAACGACAAGTCCGATCCCGGCATCGTCACCGACGAGGACGTGAAGGCCATGGTCGAGCGCCAGGGGATCGCGCCCATCGGCGAGGGCGACTGCGTCTTCTTGCATACGGGCCACGGCAACATCTGGGACCCGAAGAAGTGGGATACCTTCGACAAGGCCGAGAAGACCAAGCGCGTGGCCAAGTTCAACTCGGGCGAGCCGGGCCTCGGCTACTCGGCCTGCGAGTATCTGGCGGAGCGCAAGGTCATTCTCGTCGGCGCCGACACCTGGGGCGTGGATGCGGTGGGCAAGGGCTTCGGCGGCGAGCGGCCGCAGCCCTTCGAGTGCCACATTACCTTGCAGACCAAGCGCGGCATCTGGATGCTCGAGAACCTGGATCTGACCCAGCTCGTGGCCGACAAGGCCTATGAGTTCCTGTTCGTCTGGTCGCCGCTGAAGATCAAGGGCGGCACCGGCTCGCCGGGCAACCCGGTGGCGCTCTATTAGAGCATGTCTTTTGTCCCGAAACCGGTATCCACTTGCGGGAGACATGCTCTAGGGGCGCGCGGGCCCGCGCGCGCCCATACGGCCGAAAGCCTTCGCGGAGCGCGCTACGGCTTGATGTAGGTGTAGCCCTGCGCCTGCAGATGCGCGAGCTCGGCGACGCCGCTCGGTATGATGTCCTCCTCGAACACCTCGAACAGGTCGTTGCCGTAGTCGATCTTGCGGCCGCGCAGCGTGTTCGCGCAGACGTGGAACGCCACGTTCTGCGCCTTCAGGTTGGAGATGGCGACCTTCAGGCGGTCGTTGGTCTTGGCGGTGGCGAGCAGGCCGACGCCGTTGCCGTGCAGGACGACCTTGAGGTCGAGGTTCTCCGCGCCCACGGCGTTGACGTGGTTCTGGATGTTGCGCATGGCGCCGCGGTACTTCTTGTCGTCCTGACCGCCCGTGTAGTTGATGTGATAGACGACCTTCTGCTTGATGTAACGGTCGCCCGCATCGGCCGTTTCCGCCGCCAGGGCGACGGCCATCACGGTGGCGATCAAGA
>JAKSBI010000487.1 GCA_022361215.1 Hyphomicrobiales bacterium
GCTCGCGGCTATTCCTCGCTTCGCTCGGGCCTCCCCGGGGGCGCCCTGCCCGGGCTGCGCGCAGGCGCGCGCTCGGCCCCAAAGGGCCGGTCCCTGCCACACGGCAAGGCCCGTCCGCCTGGTACCCCGAGACCGATGCTAGAACCATCGCCTCACGACCCGGGTCCTTAACCGCTCGTGAGCCAGCCCCGCGGGCACCGGTCCTGGTCTCGGGCGCCCGCGCAGGCCCGAGCGCGAAGCGCTCGGAATAGCCGTGAGCGACACAAAACACCCCGCGCCCCTGCCCCTAAACCTCCGGCGCACCGGCGATCCGGAACCGCGCCCGGATGCGCTCGAACAGCTGATCCCGACAGGCGCGATAGGCGTCGAGGATCTGTTCGCGGCTGCCGGTAACGATCGCGGGGTCCATGGTCGGCCAGTATTCGACCTCGACAGCCATGGTGCGCGTGAACTCCAAGGCCTGATGGTGCGCCTCGGGCGAGAGCGTGATCACCAGATCGAACGCGGCATCGTGCAGATCCGCCAGCGCCACCGGCACGTGAGCCGAGATGTCGATACCGAGCTCGTCCATGACGGAGATGGCAAAGGGGTCGGTCTCGCCCGTGTGGACGCCGGCGGACTTGGCGTAGACGCGGTAGTTGGTGAGATGACGCAGCAGCGCCGAGGCCATGGGCGAGCGGACGGCGTTCATGCTGCATGCGAAGAGCACCGCACCCGGCAGCTCGTCCCCGCCCAACGCGCCTATCCTTTCCAGTGCAGCGCGCAGATCAGCGTGAAGAGACGCCGCGCGGTGTCGAAATCGACCTCGATCTTGCCGGCCAGCCGCTCGGTCAGCAGCCGGCTGCCCTCGTCATGCAGCCCGCGCCGGCCCATGTCGAGGGCCTCGATGCGGCTCGGCGGCGCCGTCTTGATGGCCTCGTAGTAGCTCTCGCAGACGAGGAAGTAGTCCTTTACCAGGCGCCGGAAAGGCGACAGCGACAGCATGAAGCTCGTGATCGGGCCGGCGTCGGCGTCGCCGACGGCGAACACCAGACGGTTCTCTGCGATGGAGAGCTGCAGGGTGTAGGGCCCGGCCGCCTTGCCGGGAAGCTCGAAATGGTTCTCCTCGATCAGGTCGAAGATGGCGACCTTGCGCTCGTGCTCGACGTCCGGCGTATTACGGCCGATGGACCGCTCGTCGAGCGTCACCTCCACCAGACGCGAGGTCTGCTTGCTGGCGTCCGTGCCGTCGTCCATCGCAGGCCACCACGTCCTAGCTGCGCCGGTTCAGGCGGATCTCCACCGAGCGCCCATGGGCCTCGAGCCCTTCGGCCTTGGCCAGCGCGATGGCCGCCGGCGCCAGGGTGGCCAGGCTGTCGGGCCCGAGCCTCAGGATCGAGGAGCGCTTCATGAAGTCGAGCACGCCGAGCCCGGAGGCGTAGCGGGCGCTGCGCGCCGTCGGCAGCACGTGGTTCGAGCCGGCCACGTAGTCGCCGATGACCTCCGGCGTGTGCCGGCCGAGGAAGATGGCGCCGGCATTGCGGATACGCCCGGCGAGCCCGTCCGCGTCCGCCGCGGCGATCTCCAGATGCTCCGGTGCGATACGGTCGACCAGCGGCGGCGCGTCGTCGAGGCTGGGGACCAGGATCAGCGCGCCGAAATCGCGCCAGCTCTCGCCCGCGATGTCGCCTCTCGTCAGGGTCGCGAGCTGCCGGTCGACGGCAACCGCGACCGCGTCGGCGAAGGTAGGATCGTCGGTGATCAGGATGGACTGGGCCGAGGTGTCGTGCTCGGCCTGGGCCAGCAGGTCGGCGGCGATCCAGTCCGGGTCGTTCTCGCCGTCCGCCAGGACCAGAACCTCCGACGGCCCGGCGACCATGTCGATGCCGACGGTGCCGAAGACCTGGCGCTTGGCTGCCGCCACATAGGCGTTGCCCGGCCCGACGATCTTTGCCACGGGCGCGACGCTCTCGGTGCCGTAGGCCAGCGCCGCCACGGCCTGGGCGCCGCCGACGCGATAGATCTCGTCGACGCCGGCGAGCGCCGCCGCCGCCAGCACCAGCGGGTTGATCTCGCCGCCCGGCGTCGGCACCACCATGGCGATGCGCTCCACGCCCGCCACCTTGGCGGGAACGGCGTTCATCAGGACGGAGCTCGGATAGTTCGCCGTGCCGCCCGGCACATAAAGCCCCACGGACTCGACCGCGGTCCAGCGGTGGCCGAGCTCGACGCCCTCCGCGTCCGTGTAGCGCTCGTCCTCGGGCCGCTGGCGCTCATGATGCGTCCGGATCCGATCCCGGGCGAAGGTCAGCGCCTCCAGGGTCTCGGCGTCCGCCGCCTTGGTGGCGGCGGCGATCTCGTCGGTGCTGAAGCGCAGGCTTTGGCCCGCCAGGTCGACCTTGTCGAACCGGGCCGTGAGCTCGATCAGGGCGGCGTCGCCGCGCTTGCGCACATCGGCCACGATGTCGCGCACCACGGCATCGACGTCCTCGGAGATCTCGCGCTTGGTCTCCAGCAGGGCGCGAAACCGCGCCTCGAAGTCGGGCGCGGTGCTCTCCAGCCGCGTGACCATGACCGGCGCTCCTCTATCTAAATTGCGACCCGCTCAGCTCTCCGATTGGGGCTGATCGTCCTCGCCGTGCTCGGGCTTCAGCTTGGTCTTCCAGCTCGGCCCGAGATCTCTCAGCTCGGCCTCGATGCACTCCACATGCAGCCGCACCGCGCCGCCGCCCGCGAAGACGAGGGTGATGTAGCCTTCCGGCGGATCGGTCTCCTCGAACTGCACGGCCAGAAGCTCCAGCACCGCGTCCTGCGCCGCCAGGCGGATGTTCTGCACCTGGGCGCCGAGCACGCGGTCGAAGCGCAACGCCGAGCGTCGGCGCTCGAAGCCCTTCTTCTGGCTCTTTCCGCCGTCGATGGCGCGCTCCCAGTCGAATCGGTTGGCGACGGCCGCGAACTTGTTCTGCACCGGCACATAGGCCATATCGCCCACGCGCAGCACCGCATCCTGCAGATGCGCGGACAGGATCTGCAGATCCTCAGCATCCAATGCGACGAGCCTCAAAGGCTGCATGATA
>JAKSBI010000374.1 GCA_022361215.1 Hyphomicrobiales bacterium
CCTCGAAACCGTAAGTCGCATCTGGCCGCACGAAGACATCGACGCAACGCCCGCCGTCGGGCGTCTCGATCGACCG
This sequence comes from Hyphomicrobiales bacterium, assembly GCA_022361215.1. Taxonomy (GTDB): domain Bacteria; phylum Pseudomonadota; class Alphaproteobacteria; order Rhizobiales; family Methyloligellaceae; genus JAKSBI01. The sequence continues at coordinate 77 of JAKSBI010000374.1, forward strand.
TAGCACCTTGTTTTCGTGGGCCATGACCGCGGACCCAAGTCATGGCCTGGCCGAGCGGCCTCTAGAGCACCTTCAGAAGCTCGGTCGCGCTGCTCGCCTCGGCCACGCCCGGGGCCTCCTCGATATTGATGGCCTTCACCACACCGTCCTCGGCCACCATGGCGTAACGGCGCGAGCGGATGCCCAGACCCACGGCGCTGCCGTCGAACTCGATGCCGGCGGCCTTGGTGAACTCGGCGTTGCCGTCGGACAGGAACAGGATCTTGCCCGCCCCGCCGGTCTCCTTGGCCCAGGCGCCCATGACGAAGGGGTCGTTGACGGCGATGCAGGCCACGGTGTCCACGCCCTTGCCCTTGAAGGCATCGAAATTCTCCAGAAAGCCGGGCAGGTGCTTGGCATGGCAGGTGGGCGTGAAGGCGCCGGGGACGGCGAAAGCCACCACCGTCTTGCCGCCGAACACCTCGGCCGTCGTCATCTCCGACGGGCCATCGTCCGTCATCACCTTGAAAGTGGCATCGGGCAGGCTGTCGCCAACGCTGATCGTCATAGGCTTCTCCTCGACAGGTATTGCTTGAGCGGCACAAAGGCCAAGCTGGAATTCGCCCGCGACCATATAGTGTCGCAGGGCCCCGGCCAAGGGAATGCTGACGCGGAATTGCTTCGCGATGTCAGGGGGAAGCGCGGTGCTACTCGACCGGCCAGGTTGTCTCCACGCGGGCCTTGTCCGAGACCAGCGTCAGCTTCAGCTCCTTGCCCTTCAGCAGGGCCGGATCGTCGCCCTGGCTGAGGTCGACCTTGAAACGGACCCTACGGTCGCCACTGCCCTCCAGGCGCTGGGACATCGGCAGATAGAAGTCCTTCGGCCCCTCCACGAAGAGATCCGCGCCCTTGGTGCCTTGCGGAAACTCGGCGTCGACCAGGATGTAGGGCTTGGGCTTGGCCAGATCGATCATCACCTCGCGGACCGAAGGGCCGCCGGGCCCAGCCGCAGCGGCCGCCGGCGGCACGATCTTCAGATAGCGGCCGATCAGATCGCGAAACGGCGCCTCGGCCTCGCCGCCCGGGGCGACCGTCAGCGCCAGCTTCGCCTCGGCCGGGATGCACACGTCCTTGCAGACCGCATAGGCGACCTTGACGTTGAGGTCGAGGGGCCGGTCGGCACGCGCGGGCGTCAACTCGACCGGGAAGACCACCTCGTCCTGATAGCCGATGTAACTGCCGTACGGGTCGGCAAAGCGACGCGGCGCGGGCCAAAGGGTGTTGAATTTCTTCAGATTTTTCGAACCCGACCAGTCGAAGCTCGGCGGGATGCCGGAGTCCCCGGGGTTGCGCCAATAGGTCTTCCAGCCCTTGTCCATCTTCAGATGAATGCCGGCCACGACGGTGCGCGCGCCATCCTTGCTCCTGACCTCGCCGACCAGCAGGCGCGCCTTGGTGTGGAAGCCCTCGGCCCATGGCGAGGCCCCCTCCGGCGCGGCGAGCGCTGCCGACCACGGCTGCAGGGCCAAGACGGCAGCAAACAGAAAACAGCGGCTGAAGGCAGGCGAGATCTCGATCATATTGGCGGTCTTTTCTGCAAGATCCGGGTTCGGGCCGCCCGAATGTAGCGGCTGTTCCGCCCAAATTCGACCTCACCGCCGGCACGATTCTTCACGCTTGCGTGACCCACTTGCCACACATGATCGATTCCGACCAAAGGCGAGGCGGGAATCGCTTCACAACAACCGGCCTCCATGGTTACTCTGGATCGATGCAGACTCAGGCCAACGACCCGGGTCCGGACCCGTCGGGCGACTATCTCGACGGTCAGCTTCTGGTCGCCATGCCGGCCATGTCCGACCCCCGCTTCTCGCGCTCGGTGATCTATCTGTGCGCGCACTCGGCGGACGGCGCCATGGGCATCATCGTGAACCAGCGGGCGCCGCATATCAGCTTCTCCGAGCTGCTGGAGCAGCTGAACATCGTGCCAGCGGAAGAGCGCATCGACGCCACCCACGTGCTGGGCGGCATGCCGGTGCATGTGGGCGGGCCCGTCGAGACCGGCCGCGGCTTCGTGCTGCACAGCGCCGATTACTACGCCGAGGACAGCACGCTGCCGATCGACGAGGGCGTCTGCCTGACGGCGACGATCGACATCCTGCGCGCCATCGCCGACGGCGAGGGCCCGAACCGGGCGCTGCTGGCGCTCGGCTATGCAGGCTGGGCGCCGGGCCAGCTCGAGAACGAGATCCAGTCGAACGGCTGGCTGCACTGCCCGGCCGATGCCGGCCTGATCTTCGACCAGGACGTGGAGAACAAATACACGCGCGCGCTCGCCAAGATCGGCATCGACCCGTCGCGCCTGGTCAACGATTCCGGCCGCGCCTAAAGCATGTCTCCCGAAAGTGGATACCGGTTTCGGGAAAAAAGACATGTTTCAACAAAGAGCTAGGGCCTGTCCTGCTGGGTCGCACGGCACCGTTCCCAAGATCTCCTTCATTCCAGCCTGCCCTCGTCATCGCCGGGCTTGACCCGGCAATCCACTCCGTTCCCTCTCGATCTCACGCAGAGGCCAATGGAATGGATGCCCGGATCACATCCGGGCATGACGGCGAATTAGGGGATAAGGCTCAGTTCCTGATGCGCGCCGGCGACTGCTTGGGGTCGGCCTCGGGGGCCTCGCCTGTGCGCATCTCCGCCGAGCGCCGTGCCGAGGGCAGCAGCATCCTCGGGCTCGGCAGCAAGCCACCGCCGCTCTTCTGACGCGCCTTGCGCTTGCGGGCCTTGGCGAGCGCCGCCAGCAGGGACATGACGTCCTTCTCGTTCATCGGCTCGCCGTAGTAGAAGCCTTGCGCGAACTCGCAGCCGATGGAGCGCAAGTAGTTGGCGTCATTGCTGGTTTCGACGCCCTCCGCGACCACGCGCTTGCCCAGCTCATGGGCCAGCGCCACCACGGACTTCAGGATCACCGGCGTGGCGCCGTTGAGATCGCTGTCGCGCACCAGGGACTTGTCGACCTTGATGGTGTCGAACGGCAGCCGGTGCAGGTAGCTGAGCGACGAGTAGCCGGTGCCGAAATCGTCGAGCGAGAGACAGGCGCCGAACTTGCGCAGCCAGCTCAGGATCTCGACCGCCTGCTCCGGGTTCTCCATCACCAGCGACTCGGTCACCTCGAGCCAGAGCGTGCCCTTCTCCACGGACTCGCGCGACAGGATCAGCCGGATCTGCTGCACCAGATCCTGGCGGAAGAGCTGCCGGCTGGAGACGTTGACGCTGACGAACAGCGGGTCCTTGGCCCGCGGCAGCGCCTTCTGCCAGCGCGCCGCCTCCTCGACGGCCCGCTCCAGCACGTGGGTGCCGAGCTCGCTGATCAGCCCGGTCTCCTCCGCGATCGGGATGAACTCCTGCGGATTGAGGCGCCCGTGCTTGGGATGATCCCAGCGCAGCAGCGCCTCGAAGCCTGCGAGCGAGTTGCTGGCGAGCCGCGTAATCGGTTGATAGAACACCTTGATCTGCTTGCGGTCGAGGGCGCGGCGCAGATCGCTTTCGAGCGGCAGGCGGTCCTGCTCCTCGCCGCGCATCTCGGCCTTGAAGATCTCGATCTGGTCCGTGCCGGCGCGCTTGGCGCGGAACATGGCGATCTCCGCCTCCTTCAGGAGGTCCTGATGGGTCGGCTGCTGGCCGTCATAGACGGCGATGCCGATGCTGCCGGTCAGGATGATCTCCTTGCCGCCGATCTTCATGGGGCTGCGCAGGGAGCGGCGCACGCGCTCGGCCAGGGTGGCGATGTGATGCGGCTCGAACTCCGAGACGATGAGCACGGCGAACTGGTCGCCGCCGATGCGTGCCAGCGTGTCCTGGGCGGTCAGATGGCGCGCCAGCCTGCGTGCCACGGTCAGCAGCATGCTGTCGCCGACCACCAGGCCGAGGCTGCGGTTGACGTTCTTGAAGCGGTCGATGTCGATGAAGATCACCGTCGGCCGCTTGCCCTCGCCCTGCTGCGAGCGGGTCACGGAGCAGCCGAGCCGGTCCAGGAAAAGCTCGCGGTTGGGCAGGCCCGTAAGGCTGTCGTGCACGGCGTCGTGCAGCAGCCGCTCCTGCGTCCGTTTCGCGCTGGTGACGTCGCGCATCAGCCCGACGCATTTCAGCGGCTGCGACTGCTCGGCCTCGGTGCAGCGCGCCCTGATCTCGAACCAGAGATAGGAGCCGTCGCCGCGGCGCAGGCGGACATCGGTGTTCAGGTCGCCGCCATTGTGCTCCTGGATGGACCACAGCATCAGGCGGAAGCGCTCCCGGTCCGAGGGATGCATGTGCTGCAGCCATTCCTCGACGGAGCCGTTCAGCATACCCACCGGCAGGCCGAGCACGTCCTCGACCTCCTGGTCGACGGCGATCTCGTCGCGCCGCACGTTCCACTCCCAGACCGCCGCGCCCGAGCCTTCGAGCGCGAGCGAGTGCTGCCGGAGCTTGCCCGTGGCGCCGCCATAGATCGGCTCTCCGCTGCGGAAGGCGTATTGGGTCACCGTGAAGCCGAGCAGCACGATCAGAAGCACCAGCCCGGAGATCAGCCCGGAGACGATGACGTCGCCCGAGAGCTCGCCCAGGATGATCATCGAGGCGCCGAAGATCCAGACCAGCAGAAGCATCCAGGTCGGCACCAGCGACAGCGCCCGCTCCTGGCCGCGCACGCCGAGATAGGTGATGAGCAGCGTCCCGACGCCGCCGATGACCACGAAGGAGGCGCGCGCCAGGCCCGAGGCCAGGCGCGGATCGAGCACCGCCAGCGCCACCAGCGCGATCTGCCCCAGGATCCAGAGCGCGAACGCCAGCCGGATCCATCGGTGCCAGAGATTGATGCGCAGATAGGTGTAGAGGAAGAGCACCAGACTGGCCGCGAAGCCCGCTTCCGTGGCCGCCCGGTAGGTGGCGTTGTCCTCGGCGCTCAGCCGGAACAGCTTGTGCCAGAACCCGAAATCCACGCAGAACAGCGCCAGCGCGGTCCAGGCCACCAGAGAAGCCGCGGGGAAGATCGCCTTGTGGTTGGCCGCGAAGATCGAGGTCAGGAAGATCGCCAGCAGGCCGACGATGCCCAGCATGATGCCGTTGAACAGCATGCTGTCCCGGCGGCTGCGCTCATAGGCGTCCGGCCGCCAGAGATCGAGGCGCGGCACTTCCAGCGTTCTGAGCTCGGCGATGAAAGTGACCGTGGCACCGGCTTCCAGTGAGATGCGGAAGATGTCGGCGGCATCGTCGGAGATGCGCTCGGGCCGGAAGCCGATCGACGGGGTGACCGCCACGACCCGCTCGGAATCCAGATCCGGCCAGAACAGCCTGGAGCCCACCAGCGTGTAGCGCGGCGCCGCCAGCCAGCGCACGATGGTCTTGTCGCTGGTGTTTCTCAGGGCGAACACGATCCAGTTCGGATCGGTACCCGCCGTGGTCGCCTGCACCGCCATGCGGCCGGCGATGCCGTCGGCGCCGGGCGCGGTCTCGATCTGCAGGCGATCGCCGCGCCCTTCGTAGAGCAGGCCCAACACCGAGACGTCGATCCGATCCGTCTCGGGATCGACGACGATGGGCTCGAGCGCGCTCGCCTGCGTCACCCAGAGGAGCACGAGCGCCAGCACGGCGAGCGCGCACGACCACGCCTGCCGGATCAGCCGGGCAGCGACCCCCGTCGGATGCGCGTCCAACCTGTGCAAGAGCGCCTTGTCCTTCTCGCTGTTTGCCCTGCCGCCGAACTTGGACCCTAGAGACGCGGGTCGTCGTCCAGAAGCGCAAAGAGCAGGTGGTCCTGCCAAACGCCGTTGATCCGCAAATAGCGCCGCGCCAGCCCCTCGCGCTGAAACCCGCACCGTTCGAGCAGGCGGACCGAGGCCGTGTTGTGCGGCAGGCACGCGGCCTCCAGCCTGTGCAGCCGCAAGGTGTCGAACACGAACGGTACAGTCGCCTTGACCGCCGCCGACATGCAACCCTGCCGCGCATACGGCGCGCCGACCCAATAGCCGAGCGTACACGCCTGCGTCACGCCGCGCCGCACATTGGAGAGCGTCAAGCCGCCCAGCAGACTCTCGTCCTCGGAGCGGAGCAGGAAGAAGGCATAGCCCAGATCCTCTCTCAGCTCCTTGGCATAGTGGCGCAGCCGGCGGCGAAACGAGGCCCTTGTCAGCTCGTTGCTGGTCCAGGCCGGCTCCCACGGCGTCAGGAACTCGCGACTGAGCGCCCTGAGCTCCGCCCAGGCCGGATAATCCGTCATCTGCGGCGGGCGCAGGACCACCCCATCCCCATACACAACCGGTCCCGTCTCGGGCGTGGTTACGGATCTGAGAAACGCCATCTGCGCCGCCTTCCTCGCTACTCGGCCGCACAAGCCGCTGTTTGGTCGAACTTATCTGCCAGAGCTTCGGCCTCGCCATGATGCTGCGATGCCCCGACGCACGCAAGGCTGGGCCGGGTGCCGGCGAACAGGCGCTGTGCGAGGGCGCGGATCTTCTCCGGCGTCACGGCCTCGACCTTCGCCATGAGCTCCTCGTTGGAAAACGTCCTATCGAACACAAGCAACTGCCGTGCCAGCTGCTCGGCGCGGCTGCTGGAGCTTTCGAGGCCCATCATCAGGCCGGCCTTGAGCTGCGCCTTCGAGCGCGCCACCTCCTCCTCGCCGACCAGGGCCTCGGTGGCGCGGGCGAACTCCGCCGCGAGCACGTCGGTGAGCTCCGCCAGCTGCTCCGGGCCGGTCGCCGCGTGCACGCCAAAGAGGCCCGTGTCCGAAAGCCCCCAGCCGAAGGAATAGATGGAATAGCAGAGGCCGCGCCGTTCGCGCACCTCCTGAAAGAGACGCGACGACATGCCGCCGCCGAAGAGGCCGGAGAACACCTGCGCGGTGTAGATGTCGTCCGCGCGGTAGGACGGCCCCTCATAGGCGACCACCAGGTGCACCTGCTCGAACGGCTTGGCCGATCCGCGAACGCCGCCGCGATAACGCGCCGGCTCCGGGGCCTCGACCGGGGTCTTGCGAAGGCCGGTCATGAGATCGCCGGCCGCGTCGACGACCGCCTCGTGGCTCAAGGCCCCGGCCGCGCCCAAGACCATGTTGGCGGCCGAGTAACGGCTGGCCAGATAGGCGGACAGGTGTTCCGGGCAGATCGACCGCACGCTTTCCGGCGTCCCCAGAATCGGCCGCCCAAGCGGCTGATCGGGATAGGCCGCCTCCTGCATCAGATCGAAGGCGATATCGTCGGGCACGTCCTGGCTGGCGGCGATCTCCTGCAGCACCACGCCCTGCTCGCGCGCCAGCTCCGTCCTGTCGAAGCGCGGCTGCTGCAGGATGTCGCCCAGGAGATCCAGCGCCACCCGCACGTCGTCCTTGAGCACCCGGGCCACGAAGGTCGTCGATTCCAGGCTGGTGGCGGCGTTCAGCTCGCCCCCCACCGACTCGATCTCCTCGGCGATCTCCCGGGCGCTGCGGCGCATGGTGCCCTTGAAGGCCATGTGCTCCATGAGATGGGCGATGCCGTGCTCGTCCACACGCTCCGAGCGCGCGCCCGAGCCGATCCAGACGCCGAGGGAGACGGTCTCGAGATGCGGCATGTGATGGGTCACCACGCGCAGGCCGTTCTCGAGCGTGGAGGTCCGGACAGCCATCACTGCGGCTCCATGACGGCGCGGGAGCGCGCCTCGATGAACGCGGCCACGGCGTCGTAGTCGGTCCCGAGCACGGTGTAGCGCTCTTCCGCCGCAAGCTGGCCGGCGAGCCGGGCCGGCACCGGCGGCGTCACGCCGCAGGCGGCGCCGACCGCATCGGGGAACTTGGCGGGATGGGCCGTGGCGAAAGAGACGATGGGACCGTCCTCGGGCGCGTGCTCGTGGCCGGCGGCGGCAATGCCGATGGCCGTGTGCGGGTCGGCGAGATAGTCCGCTCCGGTCTGCAAGCGCCGGATCGTGGCCGCGGCCTCGTCCTCATCGACCCGTCGCGCGACGAACAGCGCGCGCATCTGGTCCAGCTCCGGGGCTTCCAAATCAAACCCACCCTGATCCGCGAGCGCCGCCATCTTGCGCCGAACGCGACCGCTGTCTCGTCCGGTCGCTTCGAAGACGAGCCGCTCGAAGTTGCTCGATATCTGTATATCCATGCTCGGGCTGGTCGTCGGAACGACGCCCCTGGGCTCGTACCGACCGGACGCGAATGTCCGCGCCAGAATGTCATTGACGTTCGTGGCGACAACGAGGCGCTTCACCGGCAGCCCCATGCGCGCGGCCACGTAACCCGCGAAGACATCGCCGAAGTTCCCGGTGGGCACGGAAAAGCCGACGGCCCGGCCCGGCGCGCCGAGGGCGGCGGCGGACACCATATAGTAGACCGTCTGCGCCATGATTCGCGCCCAGTTGATGGAGTTGACCGCCGCGAGCGAAAGCCTGTCCCGCCGCGGAAGATCGTTGAAGAGCGCCTTCAGCAGTGCCTGGCAGTCGTCGAACGTCCCCTCGATCGCCAGATTGTGCACATTGCTCTCGGTCGCCGTGGTCATCTGACGGCGCTGCACGTCGCTCACACGGCCGTGGGGGTGCAGCACGAAGATATCGATGGCGTCGCGCCCGCGGAAAGCCTCGACGGCTGCGCCGCCGGTGTCGCCGGAGGTCGCCGTGACGATCGTGGCGCGCTCGTTGCGGCGCTTGAGCGCGCGGTCCATGAGCCGCGCCAGCACCTGCATGGCGAAGTCCTTGAAGGCGAGCGTGGGTCCGTGAAACAGCTCCAGGACCCAGGCGTTCGCGCCGATCTGGACCAGGGGCGCCACGGTGGCGTGCGCGAAGCCGGAATAGGCCTCGTCGGCCAGCTCGGCCAGCTCGCCGTCGGGCACGTCGCCGCCGATAAAGGGCCGCATGACGCGCACCGCCGCCTGCGCATAGGGAAGGCCCGCGAGCGCCGCGATCTCGTCCGGCTCCAGCTTGGGCCAGGCGCCCGGCACGTAGAGGCCGCCGTCCCGGGCCAGTCCGGTGAGCAGAACGTCCTCAAAGCCTAAGGACGGGGCTTCGCCGCGTGTACTGACGTATTCCACGACAGCTCCTTTGCAACCCTTCGGCGAGATTGGCGGCGAACGGTAAACGGCCGGCGCCGGACCCGCAAGCGATGCCAACCGCTTCGCCGCATCGATGACGGGTAAGGTTAAGCCTCACATCGCGGACAGCCAGCCTTCAACCGACCAGACGACTGCGCGCAAAAAACCCATAGACCACCAGCAATGCCCCTGCCAAGCCATACCAGGTTATGGCGTACTCCAGATGCCGGTTGGAGAGCTTCAGGCGGGTGACGCCGCCCCTCGGCCAGCCGCCGGGCGTGGGGCCCGTCTCGGCTTCCACGAAGAAGGGGACGACCTTGGCGCGGCGTTCCGGTTGAAGCACGGACGACGCCATGCCGGCGAGATCGCGCCAGTACCAGGTGTTCTGGGCCAAGTCGTTGTCGGGCACGAACGGCCCCTGGCGCCCGGGCGCCCGAGCCAGCCCGGTGAGCACGACCGCGCCCTGCACCTGCCCCGGCGCCCGCGTCTCGGGGTCCTTCAGCGTGTCCGGCACGAAGCCCCGATCCACCAGGACAATACGGCCGTCGGCGGTCTCCAGCGGCGTCACCACGCGCCATCCCACCTGGCCCTGGACCACGGTGTAGACATGGCGCTCCAGCCCATGCCGGAAGCGCCCGGCGAGCCGGACTCGCATGTACTCCACGTCTTGCGTCTCGGCCCATGTCTCCAGCACCGCCGCGAGCGACACCGGCTCGGCCGTTGCCCGCCGCTCGATGCGATCGATCAGGCCCTGCTTCCACTGCAGCCGCTGCACCTGCCAGGTGCCGAGCGCCAGCAGCATAACGCAGCCCAGGCCTGCGAAAACGGTCGGCCAGAGCAGCCCTGCGCGCCTCAGTCGCGTCATCATCTGCGTTCCACTCACGCACCGGGGGCGTTCAATCCGAGACGAACCGCCCCTCCCGCGCCTTGTTGCGGTATTGCAGGGCCAGCAGCGTGGCCTTGAACGGCCGCAGCAGCCCGAGGCAGAGACCGACGATCAGCGGCAGCCACAGCGCCCCGTGCACCCAGTACGGGGGCTGATAGAGCACCTCCACCGCCAGCGCCGCGGCGACCACGATGAAGCCCACGATCAGCACGATGAAGACGGCCGGCCCGTCGCCGGTATCGGCGAAGCCGTAGTCCAGCCCGCAGGCCTCGCAGCCGGGCGCCATGCGCAGAAAGCCCGAGAACAGCCGGCCCCGGCCGCAGCGGGGGCAGCGCGCCCGCAGGCCAGCCGAGACGGGTGAGACCGGTGGAAAGCTCGCCTGATCGCTCATGGCCCTTGTCCCTGCGTGTCGGTCGGTGGCCCCGCTCTACGAAAAAGGGGCGGCACCGGCCGCCCCCCTTCCCGAATTCTGTCGCCCACGCCTAATGCGGGGCCGGTGTCCCAGCGCCCCAGACATAGATAGAGGCGAACAGGAACAGCCAGACCACGTCGACGAAATGCCAGTACCAGGCGGCCGCCTCGAAGCCGAAATGCTGCTTCGGCGTGAAATGGCCCTTCAGCGCCCGGAACAGGATCACCGTCAGGAAGATGGTTCCGACGATCACATGGAAGCCGTGGAAGCCCGTCGCCATGTAGAAGGTGGAGCCGTAGATGTGGCCGGAGAACTGGAAGCCGGCATGGGCGTACTCGTAGGCCTGACAGGCCGTGAAGAGAACGCCCAGGACGATGGTGGAGATCAGGCCCCAGATCAGGCCCTTGCGGTCGTCATGCAGCAGCGCGTGGTGCGCCCAGGTCACGGTGGTGCCCGAGGTGAGCAGGATCAGCGTGTTCACCAGCGGCAGGTCCCAGGGATCGAAGGTGCCCAGGAAGCGGCCGTCCTCGGTGACCACCGGCGGCCACTGGCCGCCGGTCAGCTCGGTGCGCGAGACCTGCACCGCCTCGCCCGGGAACAGGGCCACATCGAAATAGGCCCAGAACCAGGCGACGAAGAACATCACCTCCGAGGCGATGAACATGATCATGCCGTAGCGCAGGTGGATCTGCACCACGGGCGTGTGGCAGCCTTCGGTCTCGGCCTCGCGTATGACGTCGCGCCACCAGCCGAACATGGTGAAAATGACCAGCGCCATGCCGGGCAGCACGTAGAGGAGCTGCGGGTCGCCGTCCTTTCGGGAGATGAAATAGAGGATCGTCCCGACCGCGAGCACGAAGGCGCCGAGCGAGCCGACGGCCGGCCACGGGCTCGGCTCCACCAGATGATAGTCGTGTTCCTTCGCGTGTGCGTCAGCCATTCATCTCGCTCCCATTGTCCCCCTTGGGGCCGGCGGTCCTAGAGCATGTCGCGATCATTCTGATCGCACCATCGCTCTAGCTCTTTATTGAAGCATGTCTTTTTTCCCGAAACCGGTATCCACTTTCGGGAGACATGCTTTAGGACCCCGTCCCGGTGCTCTCCGCCTTCCCGGTCGCCGCGACCTCCTCCGGATCGGGCTCGACGGGAAAGAACGTGTACGACAGCGTGATCTCGGTGATGTGCTGTGTGTCCGGGTCGTCGACGATGGCCGGATCGATGAAGAAGGTGACCGGCATATCCACCGACTGTTTCGACGCCAGCTCCTGCTCGACAAAGCAGAAGCAGGCGATCTTGTTGAAGTAGGGTCCGGCCGCCTCGGGCGTCACGTTGAAGGTCGCGGTGCCGCGCGTCGTCACGGCGGACGGATTGCTGGCCTTGTAGAAGGCCAGAGCCGATTCGCCGATACGGAGATCCAGCTCCCGCGTGACCGGCGCGAAGTCCCAGCCGAGGCCGCGCGCCTTATTGGCATCGAAGCGCACGGCGATGCGCTGTTCGAGGATGCGGTCCGCCGGTTTTTCCGCACGCTGCGTGGTGCCGCCATAGCCCGTCACCCGACAGAAGATCTCGTAGAGTGGAACGGCCGCATAGGAAAGCCCCACCATGCCGACGACCAGGCCGGCGAGCGACAGCGCAAGGCGGCGGTGGCGCGTCTGCGTCTCGGCGTCCGCTGCGACGCCCTTCTCAGTCTGTTCAGAGTCGTTTCGCATCGATGTTTCCGATCCGATCTAGAGCGGCCGGTTGGCGACATTGCCGCCGAGCCGCACGATTGTGACCACGAAGAACAACACGGCAAGGCCGATCAGGGCCCAGGCGATCGCGATCGACCGCATGCGCTGGCGCCGCTTCGCCTCGTCGTTCTGCTCGGGCATCGTCATAGGGTCAGCCCGCTCGCGAATAGTCGAATGCCGAAGGCATGCTCCACCAGGAGCACGGCAAACAGCAGGAAGAGATAAAGCACGGAGAACGCAAAGAGCCGCTTCGCGGCCGTGTCGGCCTCGCGCCCCTCGCGCGTCCGATAGACCCGCACGGCGAGCCACAGAAAGATGGCGCCCAGCGCTGCCGATACCGTCAGGTAAAGACCGCCGCCGAGCCCGATAGCCGCGGGCGCGGTGCCCAGCGGCGCCAGCACCAGGCTGTAGAGCAGGATTTGCCGGCGGGTCTCGTCCGCGCCCGAGACGACAGGCAGCATCGGCACGGCCGCCCGCTCGTAATCGCGGCAGCGATAGAGCGCCAGCGCCCAGAAGTGCGGTGGCGTCCACATGAAGATGATCACGAACAGCACGATGCTCTCGAGGCCGACCGTGCCGGTCGCCGCGGCCCAGCCGATCATGGGCGGGAAAGCGCCCGCGGCCCCGCCGATGACGATGTTCTGCGGGGTCCGGCGCTTCAGCCATATGGTGTAGATGAGCACGTAATAGGCGATGGTCATCGCCAGCAGCGCCGCGGACAGCCAGTTCACCAGCAAACCCAGCGAGAACACCGAGAAGCTGGCCAGCACCATGCCGAAGGTCAGCGCCTCTTCCGGCGTCACGCGGTTGCGCGGAATGGGCCGGCTGGCGGTGCGCTGCATGCGTCCGTCGATGTCGGCGTCATACCACATGTTGAGGGCGCCCGACGCCCCGGCACCCACGGCGATGCAGATCAGCGCCGCCAGCGCCAAGACCGGATGCATGTCGCCGGGTGCCGCGATCAGGCCCACGAGCGCCGTGAACACGACCAGCGACATCACCCGCGGCTTCATCAGAGCCAGGTAGTCGCGCACCGTCCCGCCGCCGGCGGCGACGGCCGGGCCTCGCGGGAACTCAATGCTGGTCTGCGCCATAGTGACAGGTCACCCTTCTGCGGTCCCGAGCGGGTCGTCGGCGCGCCCGCTGGCGGCCCCGCCCCTCAACGTCACGTGATCTTGGGCAGCTTCTCGTAGGAGTGGAACGGCGGCGGCGACGACAGCGTCCATTCCAGCGTCGTGGCGCCCGCGCCCCACGGGTTGTCGCCCGCCTCCCGCTTGCGCGCGAAGGCCTGGATCACGCCGTAGAGGAAGATGAAGACGCCGAAAGCCGAGATGAACGAGCCGATCGAGGATACGTAGTTCCAGCCCGCGAAGGCGTCCGGATAGTCCACATAGCGGCGCGGCATGCCGGCCAGCCCCAGGAAATGCTGCGGGAAGAAGAGAATGTTGACGCCGATGAAGGTCACCCAGAAGTGCAGCTTCCCGATCGCCTCGGAGTACTGGTAGCCGGTCATCTTCGGGAACCAGTAGTACCAGCCGGCGAAGATGGCGAAGACGGCCCCGAGGGACAGCACATAGTGGAAATGCGCGACCACGTAGTAGGTGTCGTGCAACGCCCGGTCGACGCCGGCATTGGCGAGCACGACGCCCGTGACGCCGCCCACCGTGAACAGGAAGATGAAGCCGATGGCCCAGAGCATCGGCGTCTTGAACTGCAGCGAGCCGCCCCACATGGTGGCGATCCACGAGAAGATCTTGATGCCCGTGGGCACGGCGATGACCATGGTCGCGGCCACGAAATAGGCCTGCGTGTTGACGCTGATGCCGGCCGCGTACATGTGGTGCGCCCAGACGATGAAGCCGACGAAGCCGATGGCCACCATGGCGTAGGCCATGCCCAGATAGCCGAACACGGGCTTGCGCGAGAAGGTCGCGACGATGTGGCTGATCATGCCGAAGCCCGGCAGGATCAGGATGTAGACCTCCGGGTGGCCGAAGAACCAAAAGAGATGCTGGAACAGCAGCGGATCGCCGCCGCCGGCCGCCTCGAAGAAGGTGGTTCCGA
>JAKSBI010000882.1 GCA_022361215.1 Hyphomicrobiales bacterium
GCCCGGCCCATCGCGCTCGAACGCATCAACTACTCCTACGGGCGGGGCGAGCCGGTGCGCGGCGGCCGCGACGGCATCACGGTCGACTTCGCGCCGAACAGCCTGAACGTGCTGGTCGGTCCGGCCGGGTCCGGGAAGTCGACGCTCAGCCAGCTCGTCATGGGCCGCATGAAGCCGGTGTCCGGCACCATCCAGCTCGGGGGGCAGGACTTCCTGCGCTTCGGCGCCAGCCAGCGCGCGGCGATCTTCAGCTACATGCCCCAGAAGCCGATCCTGCTCGACGGCTCGATCGAGGACAATATCCGCTTCGGCCTGCCCGACGGCCATCCGCTCGCAGACACGTCGCTCGAAGGGGCGTTCGACCTGATCGAGCGCACCATGGTGGCGGACTTCGCGCTCTCCCGCGCGCTCGACCTGGCGCCGCTCGAAACCGAGTTCCAGGGCGACCTGGCCAAGTTCCGCGCCAAGATGCGCTCGGAGGTGGAGAGCGCGACGGGCGTCCGCATCGCGCCCTTCGCGCCCGGCCTGATCGTGCCCCACCTGTCGCTGCTCGAGCATGTGACGCAGAGCGGCGCGGACATCGTCTCGGTCATGAAGGGCGTCGGGAACAGCATTCCGCGCAGCGCCATCGGCCGGCTGGTGCAGCACCCGATGGGCCAGGAGCTGATCAAGTTCGCCATGGGCGTCATCGAGCAGACCCGGCAGATCCTGGAGCGCAGCGGCACCTACGACGCCTATTCGGAGCTGGCGCCGTTCCAGATCGCCATGCCGGTCTGGCGGCTGCGCTCGGAGCTGGCGCGTATGGGGCCGCTGGACCGCCCGCCACCGCCCTTCCAGTTCGACCTGTTGCTGATCGGGCTGGCCGCGGCGCCGCGCGAGCTGGACACCTTCCATCAGGCGGAGCTCGGGCCGCGCCTGGAAGCGCCGGACTGCAAGGACTTCGCGACGCTGGCGACGGAGTGCTTCGGCACGGCCCTGGAGCCGCTGGACGCGGCCCGCGTCAACACGCATCTGAGCTGGCGGGACAACCTGCTGTTCGGGGCGCCGGAGGCGACCAACACGCGGGTCGCCAGCGAGGTCGACGCCGTGCTGCTGAAGTCGCTGGCCGCGCGCAAGCTCGACCGCGACCTGTTGCAGAGCGGGCTGAGCTATCAGGTCGGGCGCCAGGGCAAGCGCCTCTCGGGCGGCCAGCAGCGGCTGGTCTCGCTCTGCCGCACCTTCCTGCAGGACAGCCCGGTGGTCGTGCTGGATGAGCCGACGGCGGATCTGGACCCGAAGAAGCGCGCGGCCGTGAACGCGCTCCTGCGCGAGGAGGCCGGGAAGCGCACGCTGATCGTCATCACCCACGACCCCGACCTTGCGCGCCTCGCCGATCAGGTGGTCATGATGAAGGACGGAGGCCTGTGGGCGCGGGGCAGCTTCGACCAGCTCGTGCGGGAGAACGCCGAGTTCCGGTCCGTGATCAATGTCGAGGATAAGGTGCCGGCATGAGTTTCGAGGCCCGTCTGCACGCGCTCAGCAAATGCGAGTTCTTCGGTGCCGTCTCCGAGAGCGACCGGGCCGCGCTGGTCGAGGTCATGCGCGAGGAGAAATACGCCGAGGGCGAGGCCGTCTGCCGGGCGGGCGAGCCCAGCGACCGGGTCTATGTGGTGGCCTCGGGCACGCTCGACGTCACGGTCCCGGGCCGCCAGGGCTCGGTCCGGCACCTGCATGCGGGCGATCTGTTCGGCGAGTACGGCATGTTCGACGAGGGCGTCAGGACCGCCACGGTGACGTGCCTCACGCCGGCCACGCTGCTGACGCTCGACTACCCCAGGTTCCGCATGTTCCTGCTGAACTTCCCGGAGGCCACGCTGTCGATCTTCGGGGCCACGGTGCGGCGCCTGCAGGCGCTGGAGCAGGGCGCGGTGTGAGGGGGGCTGATGTGTTTGCGTGTGGGTGGTTTTTTCGCTCACGGCTGTTCCGAGCCCTGCGGGCTCGGGCCTGCGCGGGCGCCCTCGACCAGGACCGGTTCCCGTGTGGCGGAGTCACGAGCGGTTAACGACCGATGCTGCCTCTGGATGGTTCTAGCATCGGTCTCGGGGTGCCATGCGGATGGGTCAGGGAGATAGGGGCTGACCCCTGTTGCAGCCCCCTCGCAACCCTTCTCCGTCATTCCGGCGAAAGCCGGAATCCATTCCACATCGCCATGCGGCAGGGACCGTCGGGGCAAGTCTCGTCCTCTCGGCACCAGCGTCCGGGGCCTTCGTTCTTTTGCCATCGCCAATGGATTCCGGC
>JAKSBI010000497.1 GCA_022361215.1 Hyphomicrobiales bacterium
TCGAGCAGGGGCCCGGTCGTGTCGTCCGGCTGCCCGTCGATGGCGGCCTGCGCCTGCGCATAGGCGAGCTTGGCCGCCGACCGCATCAGGCCGCGCACAAATCTGTGCCCGGTCTTTCGCCCGTCCTTGTCGAACGTCATCCTGACCGCGAGGCAGGGCCGGTCTTCGCCCTCGCGCAGCGAGCACAGATCGTTCGAGATCCGCTCCGGCAGCATCGGCACCACGCGGTCGGGGAAATAGACGGAGTTGCCGCGCTTCAGCGCCTCCTTGTCGAGCGCCGTGCGCGGCCGCACATGGCAGGCCACATCGGCGATCGCGACCATCACGACCCAGCCGCCCTCGTTGGCCGGATCGTCGTCCGGTGCGGCCCAGACCGCGTCGTCGTGATCGCGGGCATCGGAGGGATCGATGGTGATCAGCGGCATCCGCCGCAGGTCCTCGCGCTTGCCGAGAGACGGCGCCTTCAGGGCTTTGGCCTCGGCCAGCACGGCGTCCGGGAACGTCTCCGGGATGCCGTGGCGGTGAATGGCGATCAGGCTGACGGCGCCCTCGGCCTCGGGCGCGCCGAGCCGCTCCAGGACGCGGGCGCGGGGCAGCCCGTAGCGCCCGCCGCGCTTCAGCTCGAAGCGCACCAGCTCGCCGTCCTCGGCCTCTCCGGTGTCGTCGGGCGAGACAGGCCACTCCTTGAGCTGCTTGCGGTCGACCGGGTCGATGACGCCGCCGCGGCGGCCGAGCGCGTGATAGATGCCGAGCAGGCGCTCGCGCTCGCGCGCCAGGCGCTTGATGGGGCGCGCCTCGTAGGCGCAGCCGGAGGCGTCGACCTCGTCCAGCGGGGCCAGCCGCGCCAGCAGACGGTCGCCCACGCCCGGCGTCGGCCCCGGCATGCGCCCGCCGGTGAGCACGAGAATGCGCGGCGGCGCGCCCTCCTCGTCGCTCTGCCAGGAGGCGGGCGTCGCGACCAGCTCGCCGTCCCGGTCGCGGTCCACGATCTCGATGACCGCCACCGGAGGCAGCGCGCCCGCGCGCGTCAGGCGCCGGCGGGAGCCCTCGATCAGGCCGTCCTCCGCCATCTCCCTCAACAGGCGCTTCAGCTCGATGCGGTCGCCGCCGCGGATCTTGAAGGCGCGCGCGATCTCGCGCTTGCCGACGCGGTCCGGCGCGGACTGGATGAATTCGAGAATCTCGTCCTTGGAGGGCAGCCTGCGCTGCCGGTCCGGAGCGTCCCGGGAGGTCTTCCGACCCTTGGTCTTGCTTGGCACGCTCGTGTCCTGATTAGGCCCCTAGTTGGCCGCCTCGGTTTCCGTGGACGACGCCTTCTTCTTGCTGCGGCCGCCGCCCTTGGCCTTGGCCTTCGTCTTCTTGCCGCCCTTGGCCGCCTTGGCCGCTACCAGCTCGACCGCCTGCTCCACGGTCACCTCTTTGGGGTCCGTTCCCTTGGGCAGGGTGGCGTTGATCTTGCCGTGCTTGACATAGGGCCCGTAGCGGCCGTCCAGCACCTGCATCTTGCCGCCGCCGTCCGGATGGTCGCCGAGCTCCTTCAGCACCGTGGCGGTGCGGCGCCCGCGCCCGGACGCGGCCTTCTCGGCGAGCAGCGTGACGGCCCGGTTCAGGCCGACGGTGAACACGTCTTGCGGCGTCTCCAGATTGGCGTATTTGCCGTCATGCTGGATGAAGGGGCCGTAGCGGCCGAAGCCGGCCACGATCGGCTTGCCGGTCTCCGGATGGGCGCCCACCTCGCGGGGCAGGGCCAGGAACTTCAGCGCCTCCGGCAGGTCGATCTCCAGCGGATCGTAGCCCTTGGGGATCGAGGCCCGCTTCGGCTTCTCGCCGTCGACGGGCTCGCCGAGTTGCAGATAGGGGCCGAAGCGGCCCGTTTTCAGCAGCACCGGCAATCCGGTTTCCGGGTCGTCGCCGAGCACCTTGTCCTCGATCTTGGCAGCAGCGTCCTTGCCATTGGCGCTGTCGGCGAATTGCCGTGTGTAGCGGCAGTCGGGATAGTTGGTGCAGCCGATGAAGGCCCCGAACTTGCCGATCTTCAGGCCGAGCCGACCGTCCTCGCAGGCGGGGCACTTGCGCGGGTCCGAGCCGTCCTCCGTCTCCGGGAAGACGTGCGGGCCCAGGATCTCGTTGAGCGCGTCGAGCACGTGCGAGATACGCAGGTCCTTGGTCTCGCCGACGGCGGCCATGAAGTCGCGCCAGAACTCGCGCAGCACGTCGCGCCATTCGAGGTTGCCGGCGGAGATCAGGTCCAGCTTCTCCTCCAGGTCGGCCGTGAAGTCGTACTCCACATAGCGCTCGAAGAAGCTCTCCAGGAACGCCGTGACCAGCCGGCCCTTGTCCTCCGGGAACAGCCGGCGCTGCTCCATGCGCACATATTCCCGGTCTCGGAGCACGTTCAGCGTCGAGGTGTAGGTGGAGGGCCGCCCGATGCCGAGCTCCTCCATCTTCTTGATCAGCGTCGCCTCGGTGTAGCGGGGCGGCGGCTCCGTGAAGTGCTGCTTGGCCTCCAGCGACTTTTTCGTCACCGACTGGCCTTCGGCCAGTGGCGGCAGACGCCCGCCGTCGGCATCGGAGGCGTCGTCCTTGCCTTCCTCGTAGAGCTTCAGGAAGCCGTCGAAGCGCACCACCGTGCCGGTGGCGCGCAGCACGTAGGGCTTGCCGTCGCTGCCCTGGGTCTCGATGTCCACGGTGGTCCGCTCCAGCTCCGCCGCGGCCATCTGGCTCGCCATGGTGCGGCGCCAGATCAGCGTGTAGAGCTTGATCTCGTCCGCATCCAGATATTGCTGCACGCTCTCGGGCGTCCGGCTGAGATCCGTCGGGCGGATCGCCTCGTGCGCTTCCTGGGCGTTCTTGGCCTTGCTCTGATAGCGCCGCGGCGCGTCGGGCAGGTAGCGCTCGCCATAGGTCTCGTTGATGACGTCGCGGGCGGCGGCGATGGCCTCGTCGGCGATCTGCACGCCGTCCGTCCGCATATAGGTGATCAGGCCCTGGGTGCCGCCGCCGATGTCGACGCCCTCGTAGAGCTTCTGGGCGATCTGCATGGTCTGGCGCGAGGAGAAGCGCAGCTTGCGCGAGGCGTCCTGCTGCAGGGTCGAGGTGGTGAAGGGCGGCCAGGGGTTGCGCTTCTGGGCCCGGCTCTCCACGGACGCCACCGTGAAGGCGCCGTTCTCGATGGCGGTCTTCAGCGCCATGGCGGCGGCTTCGTCCGCGATGTCGAACTTGTCGAGCTTGCTGCCATCGGCCTTGTAGAGCCGGGCGTCGAAGACGGCGCCGTCGGGCGCGATGAACTGGGCCTGGATCGACCAGTACTCGCGCGACTTGAAGGCCTCGATCTCGGTCTCGCGCTCGCAGACCAGCCGGAGCGCCACCGACTGCACCCGTCCGGCCGAGCGCGCGCCCGGCAGCTTGCGCCAGAGCACCGGCGAGAGCGTGAAGCCCACCAGATAGTCGAGCGCCCGGCGCGCCAGATAGGCGTCGACCAGCGGCGCGTCGATGCCGCGCGGGTGCTCCATGGCTTCCAGAATGGCCTTGCGCGTCACCGCGTTGAAGACCACGCGCTCCACGTCGACGCCCTTCAGCGCCTTCTTGTCCTGCAAGACCTGCAGCACATGCCAGGAAATGGCCTCGCCCTCGCGGTCCGGGTCCGTGGCGAGGATCAGCTTGTCCGCGCCCTTGACCGCCTTGGCGATCTCGCTGAGGCGCTTGGCCGACTTCGAGTCCACGTCCCAGAGCATCTCGAAGTCCTGGTCCGGCAGCACCGATCCGTCCTTGGACGGCAGATCGCGCACGTGGCCGTACGATGCCAGCACGCGGTAATCGCCACCGAGATACTTGTTGATGGTCTTCGCCTTGGCCGGCGATTCGACGATCACGATGTTCATATGCTTTGCCTAGGATGATGGCCAGCCGACGCGTTCGAGGGCACTAAGTCCTCCCGTTGCCCAGGGTCGCGTCGAATTCTGGCGCATGAACATGGTGAATCGCTCCGCCCGTGTCAATTGAACAGAGCATCTGTCCGGGAATGACCTGTTAACGGTTTGTTCGGGGGCGAAGCGGAACCGGGGGCCGCTTTCGCTTTGTCCGACAAGCGAGATGTGTCTTCGGCTTCAGCCGGTTTCACAGGGCGCTCAGGCTTTCTCCCCGGCGCGCAGCGACACGAGCTGGCGGCCGTGGCGCTCGATTCGTCCCGCCAGCTCGAGCTCCAGCAGAATCGCGTGGACGTGCCGCACGGCGAGCCCCGAGCTGCGCACGACCTCGTCGATATCGACGGGCGCGACGCTCAGACAGGCCACCACGCGGTCGCGGTCCGATTCGCCGGGCTCTCCCGGCTCGGGCGGTTCCGCTGCGCCGAACAGATCGTCCATGCCGGTATCCGGCGCGGGCGGCGCCTCGGGCCGTCGTCCGAGGATCGGCGCGAGCGCGGAGACCACGTCCTCCGCGCTCGTCGCCAGGCCGGCGCCGTCCCGCAGCAGGCGATTGGTACCGGCCGCGCGCGGGTCGAGCGGGTTTCCGGGCACGGCGAACACCTCGCGGCCCTGCTCGCCGGCGAAGCGGGCGGTGATCAGGGAGCCCGAGCGCTGGGCGGCCTCGACCACGATCACGGCGGCCGCCATGCCGGAGATCAGCCGGTTGCGGCGCGGAAAGTCCTGGCCGCGCGGGCGGAAGCCCGGCGGGCGCTCGCTCACCAGCAGGCCGCGCTCGCCGATGGCGGCGTGCAGGTCGGCATTCTCCGGCGGGTAGATGTTGTCGATGCCGCCCGCGAGAACCGCGATCGTCCCGGTATCGAGCGCCGCGCGGTGTGCCGCCGTGTCGATGCCGCGCGCAAGACCCGAGGCGATGACGAACCCTTCGGCGCCGAGGTCGAGAGCGAGCTGGCGCGTCAGCTTGCGGCCGATGGCCGAGCCGTTGCGGGAGCCGACAATGGCGACGATGGGTTTCTCGACGATCTCGGCGACGCCCTTGACGTAGATCAGCGGCGGCGGCGCATCGACGGCGGCGAGCCATGGTGGATAGCCCGGCTCGCCGCAGGTCGCCAGTGTCGCGCCGGTGCGTGCGGCCGCGGCCATTTCCGCCTCGGCGTCTGCGACGGGGCAGAGCTGCGCGCGGTACAGATGTCCGCCGCGCCGCGCCAGCTCGGGCAGGGCCTCCAGAGCGTCTTCCGCCGAGCCGCAATGGTCGAGGAGCGCCCAGAACGTCGCTGGCCCGATATTGCGGCTGCGGATCAGGCGCAGCCGGCTCAGTCGTTCCGACGCCGTCAGCGGCGCCGGGCCGGTTGTGTCAGGTGCCGCCAATTTTGGACTCTTCGCCGCGGATCAGCCGCCGGATATTGGGCGCATGGCGAATGAAGACGAGAAGCGTCATCAGCACGAACAGCTCCATGGTCTGCCACTGGCTCTGCAGGGCGAGCACGGCCGGCATCAATGCGCTGGCGATCAGGGCGGAGAGCGAGGAATAGCGCGTCACGGCCGCCACCAGCAGCCAGACGGTGCAGAAGATCAGCGCGGCGGGCCAATGCAGCCCTAAGAGAACCCCGATATAGGTGGCCACGCCCTTGCCGCCGCGAAACCTGAGCCAGACCGGGAACAGGTGCCCCAGAAAGGCGCCGAGGCCCGCCAGCACGCCCGTATCCAGGCCCCAATGCAGGCCGACCGCCGCCGCGGCCGCGCCCTTCAGCAGGTCTGCCGCCAGGGTCAGCGCCGCAAGCGCCTTGCTGCCGGTGCGCAGGACGTTGGTGGCGCCGATGTTCCCGGAGCCGACGGCTCTCAGATCCCCGAGACCGGCCAGGCGCGTCAGGAGCAGCCCGAAGGGGATCGAGCCGAGCACATAGCCGAAGGCGAGGGCCGCGGCGAAATAGGGCAGGGCGAGCGACCAGTTTATCGGATCAGGCATGGACCGGCGTTACGAGCTGACTGCGGCAGCCGCGCCTAGGCGGCCTTGACCTCAGCGTAGGTGTAGGCGTCGCGGCCTGCAACCAGCGTCCGCAGCACGCGGCCCTGCAGCCGGGACTCCTCGAACGGCGTGTTCTTGGACTTGGAGTGCAGCAGGTCGGCATCCACCACCCAGGGCGTGTTCGGGTCGAAGACGATCAGATCGGCGACCGCGCCCTTCTCCAGGCGCCCGCCCGGCAGGCGCAGCAGGTCAGCCGGATTGGTGGAGAGCGCCCGCAACAGGCTCGGCAGATCGATCAGGTCGTTGTGATAGAGGCGCAGCGCCGTGGGCAGCAGCGTCTCCAGGCCGACCGCGCCGTCGGCCGCCGCGGCGAAGGGGCGGCGCTTCACGTCCGCGTCCTTGGGGTTGTGGGCGGAGACGATGACGTCGATGTCGCCCGCGGCGAGGCCCGCGACCATGGCGGCCCGATCCTCCTCGCGGCGCAGCGGCGGGCGCATCTTGAAGAAGGTGCGGTAGGGGCCGATGTCGTTCTCGTTCAGGGTCAGATGGTTGATCGAGACGCCGCAGGTCACGGGCAGGCCGCGCGCCTTGGCGTCGCGGATCACGTCGAGGGCGGCGGCGCAGGAGACCTGGGCTGCGTGATAGCGCCCGCCGGTCAGCTCCACCAGCCGGATGTCGCGCTCGACCATGATGACCTCGGCCGCCGCCGGATTGCCGGCCAGCCCCAGCCGGGTCGACACCTCGCCCTCGTTCATGACGCCGCCATTGGCCAGCTTCGAGTCCTCGATGTGATGGACCGTGAGCGCCTCGAAATCCTTCGCGTATTGCAGGAAGCGCCGCATGATCTGCGCGCTCGCGACGCTGGCGTTGCCGTTGGAGAAGGCGACGGCGCCGGCGGCCTTCAAGAGGCCGATCTCGGTCATCTCCTTGCCCTTCAGCCCCTTGGTCATGGCCGCCATGGGATGCACCCGGACGACGGCCGTGTCGCGCGCCCGGCGCTCCAGGAAGTCGACGATGGCGACGTCGTCGATCACCGGGTCGGTCTGCGGCATGCAGATCATGGTGGTGACGCCGCCTGCGGCCGCGGCGCGGCTCGCCGTGGCCAGGGTCTCGCGATGCTCGAAGCCGGGCTCGCCGGCGAACACGTTCATGTCGATCAGGCCGGGCGCCAGCACGTGCCCGCCGCAGTCGATCACCTCGGCGCCCTCGGCGGCGTTGCGCCGCAGATGCGGCCCCAGATCGGCGATGACGTCATCCTCGATCAAGAGGCCGCCGGGCTCGTCGCGGCCCGAGGCCGGGTCGATCAGGCGGGCGTTGATCAACGCCGTGGCGCGCGTGGGGCGAGGGGACTGTTCGGCGGCCGTCATGACGGTCAGTGATTGGGCAGATGCCGGGCCAGGGCTTCGAGCACGGCCATGCGCACGGCCACGCCCATCTCGACCTGCTCGGAGATGACGCTGCGCTCGTCGTCGGCCAGGGCCGAGTCGATCTCGACGCCGCGGTTCATCGGCCCCGGATGCATGACCAGCGCGTCGGGCTTGGCGTGGCGCAGCTTGTCGCGGTCGAGCCCGAAGAAGTGGCGGTACTCGCGCACGCTCGGCACGTAGGAGCCGGCCATGCGCTCGTGCTGCAAACGCAGCGCCATGACGATGTCGGCGCCCGCCAGCCCTTCTTCCATGGAGTTGTAGACCTCGGCCCCGAGTCTTTCCGCGAAGGGCGGCAGCAGGGTCGACGGCGCCACGATGCGCACGCGCGCGCCCAGCGCATTGAGGAGGATGATGTTGGACCGGGCCACGCGCGAGTGCAGCACGTCGCCGCAGATGGCCACGATCAGGCGCGCGATGCGCCCCTTGTTGCGGCGGATGGTCAGCGCGTCCAGGAGCGCCTGCGTCGGGTGCTCGTGGCTGCCGTCGCCGGCGTTGATTACCGCGCAGTCGACCTTCTGGGCCAAGAGCTCGACGGCGCCGGCCTCGCTGTGGCGCACCACGAGAAGATCCGGGCGCATGGCGTTCAGGGTCACGGCCGTGTCGATCAGGGTCTCGCCCTTGTTCATGGAGGACGTCTTCACCGACATGTTCATGACGTCGGCGCAGAGCCGCTTGCCGGCCAGCTCGAAGGAGCTTTGCGTGCGCGTCGAGGCTTCGAAGAAGAGATTGATCTGGGTGCGACCGCGCAGAATGTCGCGCTTCTTCGCCACCTGCCGATTGAGCTCGGCCGCATCGTCGGCGAGATCGAGGAGTCCGGTGATGTCCGCCGGAGACAGCCCCTCGATTCCGAGGAGATGGCGGTGCGGAAAGATGAATTCTCTGGATGCGGCCACGACGCTCATTAAAGTGGACTGTATAGGCGGAGTCCGAGGGGCCGGCAAGCGCTGTGGACAAGTCTTTCGGCTAATGAGGTAAACGGCCGGAACCGGCACCCGGGGCCGCTGTTTTTCGGGCCTGTCGGGCGCTATCGGCCGACGCGCAGGCCGTCCCGAAACGGCACCAGGCTGCCGGGGCTCATGGCCTGCCACGGCTCGTCGTGGGTCAGGGGGCGCGTGGCGACGACGGTGACGATATCGTCGGGCGAGGTTTCCTTGCGGAAGTCCACGGTCATCTCGGTATCGATCAGGCTGGCCTTGCCGAACGGGGCCCGCCGCGTCAGCCAGGACAGCTCCGTGCTGCAATAGCAGTAGAGGACGCGCGAATCGCAGAGCAGCATGTTGAAGACGCCGAGCGCGCTCACTTCGTCCGCCAGCTCGCGGATGATCTCGCGCAGCGCCCGGTCCGATGCGGGCGGCTCGGGATGGCGCGTGCGGATCCGATCCAGCATCCAGCAGAAGGCGTGCTCGCTGTCGGTGGTGCCGATGGGGCGGTAGAAGCGCAGCCTCCGGCTCTTGATGCCCTTCAGGCGGCCGTTATGCGCGAAGGCCCAGCTCCGGCCCCAGAGCTCGCGCGTGAAGGGATGGGTGTTCTCCAGGCAGATGCGCCCGTTGGTGGCCTTGCGGATATGGCAGATGACGTTGAGGCTCTTGACCGAGTGGGAGCGCACCAGATCGGCGATCTCGGAGTCGCAGCTCGCCTGCGGGTCATGAAAGGTGCGGCAGCCGCGGCCCTCGTAGAAGGCGATGCCCCAGCCGTCGCTGTGCTGGCCGGTGCGCCCGCCGCGCTGGATCAGCCCCGAGAAGCTGAACCGGATATCGGTCGGGACATTGCAGTTCATGCCGAGCAGCTCGCACATGGGCCAGGAGTTTATCCCGTGCGTCCGCGGGGACAAGCGCGGGCAGCGTTCAGCGCACCACCAGCGTCAGCTCGAATGCGTCCTCCCAGACGAAGCGGTCGCCCTGCCGGATCAGCTCCTGGAAATGGCCCGGCACGATGCGCTCCGCTTCGTCGAGAATGCGCCGGATGCTCGCGGTGCCGGTCTCGATGGTGTCGAAGGCCATGTCGCAGCGCTCCGACAGCGCCTCCTTGGCGTGTTTGATGGCGTCGCCGGCGAGAATCACGGGCCCGTGCTCGCCGGTCTCGAGACGGACCGCATAGCAGCCGGGCGTGTGGCCGGGCGCCGGGAAGAAGCCGACGCCGGGGGCGATCTCGCCCTCGCCCTCGATCAGCTCCAGA
>JAKSBI010000011.1 GCA_022361215.1 Hyphomicrobiales bacterium
CCAGCGCCCGCCGGTGTTCTTCACGTCGGCGACCTTGGAGTCGATCAGCTCGTCGTATTTGGGCCCGAGCGGCAGACGCCAGACCTTGTCGCCGGTGGTCTGTCCGGCGGCGGTCAGCCGCTCCGACAGCTCGTCGTTGTTGCTGAACAGCCCGGCATGCTCCTTGCCCAGCGCCACGATCACGGCGCCGGTCAGCGTCGCCAGATTGACCATGCATTTGGGCTTGAGCTTCTGCTGGGCGTACCACAGCGCATCGGCCAGCACGAGGCGGCCTTCGGCGTCGGTGTTGATCACCTCGACGGTCTGTCCCGACATGGACTTGACGATGTCGCCGGGACGTTGCGCCAGGCCGCTCGGCATGTTCTCCACAAGGCCGACGATGCCCACCGCGTTAACCTTCGCCTTGCGCATCGCCAGGGCGTGCATCAATCCGGCAACGCAGGCCGCGCCCGCCATGTCGCCCTTCATGTCCTCCATGCCCGACGCAGGCTTGAGCGAGATTCCGCCTGTATCGAAAGTCACGCCTTTTCCGATAATTACGACTGGCGGCTCATCCTTTTTGCGCGCGCCTTGCCAGTGCATGATCACGAGCCGGCTCGGCTGCGAGCTGCCTTGTCCGACGGCCAGCAAGGCCCGCATGCCAAGCTGCTGAAGCGCCTTTTCGTCGAACACCTCGACTTTGACGTCCAGCTTGCCGAGCGGTCGCATGCGGCGTGCGAACTCGGTGGGCGTCAGCTCGTTCGCCGGCTCGTTAACCAGGTCGCGCGCCAGCGTCACGCCTTCGGCCACGGCCTTGTGCCGGGTGAAAGCGCGCCGCGCGCCGCGTACGTCCGTGCAGCCGATCGCGAGCTTCTTCAGATGGGTCTCGTTGTCGGTTTTCCCGTTCTTGTCCTTTTTCTTCTTGTTCGTTTTGTATTTCAGGAACTTGTAGCCCCGCAGAGCGGCCCCGAGCGCGACGCCGGCGGCATCCGCGCCGGCGATGTCGTCCTGGCCCTTCGGCGCCTCCAGGAGCACCGTCGCCTCGGCGCCCTCGCGGCCCGTGAGCTTGGCTCTCAAGGACCCGCCGAGCGCCAGCCAGTCCTTCTCCTCGTACTTCGCCGTGTCGCCGACGCCCATCACGACGAGACGCTCGAGCCCCAGACCGGCGGGCACCAGGAGGTCGAGTGCCGTGCCCTTCCGGCCGGTGAAGCGCGAGACCTTGGCCGCCCGCTTGATCAACCCGTCGCTTTTCGCGTCGAGATCCGCGGCGACCGGGGACAGCGCCATCCCCTCCCCTGCCAGGACTGCGACAACACCCGAATCGGGACTCTGAAGGCCCGAAAATGTAATGGCGGTGGGCTTGCTCATCCGTCTAACCTCGATGTGAAACTCACGAAAATGTCACCGCCGGGACGGCAGTGGGCGGGATTGGCCCCAAGCCAATGTTTTCGGGGCTAAAAAACATGCCGCATTCGGCCGCAACTGTGGCTTTCCGGCCACGGTTACTAATTATTGTTGGGCCCGATGGCAAGCGACGATTTCCGCCCCATTTCAACCACGTTATCATGGTCGAAAGGCGTTTGGGCACAATGAGATGGCCGTCCGGCACAGACGATGGTAAGTCGCGGCCGGGCGCAATGACGGGGAGCACGACCGGTCAACATGGACCTGTTCGGCCGATATGTCTTTCGGCAGGTGGCGGGATCTTTCCTGCTGATCGTCCTGACGTTGACGCTGATCGTCTGGCTGGCCACGGCGCTGAGCCAGCTCGATCTGCTGACCTCGCAGGGTCAGAGCTTCCTGCTTTTCCTGCAAATGACCTCCCTGGCGCTGCCCAATCTGATTGCGCTGATCAGCCCGATCGCGCTGCTGCTGGCCTGCCTGCACACGCTCGACCGGCTCAACGCCGACAGCGAGCTTATCGTCATGACCAGCTCGGGAACCAATCTCTGGCGGATCTCCACGCCGTTCCTGGCGCTGGCCTCGATTGTCACGGTCGCCCTGGTCGTCCTCAACCTCTATCTCAGCCCGCTCAGCATGCGCACCCTGCGCAGCTACGTCACCCAGGTGCGCACCGACCTCATCTCGCAGGTGCTCCAGCCGGGCCGGTTCTCTAGCCCCGAGGCCGGACTGACGTTCCATATCCGGGACCGCGATCTGAGCGGCGAGCTCAAGGGCCTCGTGGTGCACGATCAGCGCGAGCCGACGCAGGTCATGAGCTATCTGGCCAAGACCGGCCAGATCCTGAAGCGCGAGGACGGTTCGTTCCTGGTCATGCGGAACGGGCATATCCACCGCTATGACGCCAGCAAGGCCGACAAGGCCGTTCAGATCGTCGCCTTCGACCAGTACATCTTCGATCTCTCGCAGTTCGGCCCGAAGACCGGGGCCACGATCCTGAAGCCGCGCGAGCGCTATCTGGACGAGCTGACCTCGCCCGATCCGGACGACCCGCTGTTCAAGCGCTTTCCGGGCAAGTTCCGCTCCGAGCTGCACAACCGCTTCGCGACTCCCTTCTATCCCCTCGCCTACGCCCTGATCGCGCTCGCCATCCTGGGACGGGCCCGCACGGTGCGCGAGAACCGCTGGAGCAGCATCTTCCTTGCCTTCGGGCTGGCCGTGGGCGTGCGCGTCACGGGGCTGGCCTCGACCAATCTGCTCACGCTCGACCCGTCGGCGGTCGTCCTGGTCTACGGGGTCCCGATCACCGCGATCGGCGTTGCCCTGCTCGCCGCCCAGGTTCGCATGACGCCCCGCATCCGGTTCGGCGGGCGCGCGGCATGACGGCGGGGCGCACACTTTCCCGCTACATCTCGTGGCGGTTCGCGGTTTCCATCCTCAGCATGTTCGCGCTGTTTCTGGTGCTGATCTTCTTCGTCGATTTCGTCGAGCTGCTGCGCCAGTCCGGAAAGCACGGCAGCGTGCCGGCCTATGTGCTGGTCTGGCTGACGCTGCTGCGCGTGCCGGCCTATTCCGAGCTCATCCTGCCGGTCGCCGTTCTGGTCGGGAGCATCGGCGCCTTCCTGATGCTGAGCCGCAGCTCGGAGCTGACCGTGGTGCGCAGCGCCGGCATGTCCGTCTGGCAGCTCGTGCTGCCCGCCGTCGCCGTCGCCATCGCCTTCGGCGTGTTCGCGGTCACCGCCTACAACCCGATGGCGGCCTATGCACGGGCCGAGGCCGAGCGGCAATACGCGGCGGCCTTCGGCAAGCAGTCGTCCATCCTCAGGACGCAGAACGCCGGCGCCTGGCTCAGGCAGGACGGGGCCGACGGCCAGTCCGTGATCCACGCGCAGCTCACCGCCAATCAGGGCCTCTCGCTGACGGGCGTCTCGGTCATACAGTTCGACAAGTCCGGCGATTTCTTCGAGCGGATCGAGGCGGAGACGGCGGAGCTGAAGAGCGGCCGCTGGGAGTTGCAGAAGGTGTGGGTCAGCGCCGTCGGACGCGAGCCGATTTATCATGACAGCTACATCGTAAGCACGTATCTAACGCCCACACAGGTGCGCGACAGCCTGGGCTCCGTACGCGCGGTCTCGTTCTGGGAGCTGCCGAAATTCATCGAGATTGCCGACAGGGCCGGCTTGCCGGCCACCCGCCACAAGCTGCGCTATCAGACGCTTCTGTCGATGCCGTTCCTGCTCGTCGTGATGGTTCTGCTGGCGGCGACCTGCTCGCTACGCGCCTTCCGATTCGGCAAGATCCAGTCGATGGTCATCGCCGGCCTCAGTGCCGGTTTCGGCTTTTTCGTGGTCATCCAGATCTCGCGCAATCTGGGTCTCTCGGGCCTGACGTCTCCGGGGCTTGCGGCCTGGGCGCCGGCGGCGCTCACCTGCCTGCTCGCCCTCACCGCCCTGCTCCACCAGGAGGACGGCTAGCCATGTCCGCGCTTGAGGCCATCTCGATGCGGCTGGGCCGCGCCGTCGCGGGCCTGGCGGGCGTCGCCCTGATCGCCGCCGTCGGCCTGGCCGCCATGCCTGCCGACCGCGCCCGCGCCCAGGCGAGCTTCTCGCTCGGCAGCGGACAGGGGCAGAGCAGCCCGGACCAGCCCATGCTGCTCCAGGCCGACGAGATGATCTACAACAACCAGAACAACACGGTGACGGCCAAGGGCAATGTGGAGATCTATTACGGCACCTACACCCTGCTCGCCGAGAAGGTGATCTACGACCAGGCCGCGCAGACCCTGACGGCGGAAGGCAACGTCCGCATCAAGGAGCCGGACGGCGCGGTCATCAATGCCGACCGCATCACCTTGACCGACGACTTCCGCGACGGCTTCATCCGCCAGCTCAGGCTCGTCACGAAGGAGGACGCCCGCATCGCCGCGGCCCGCGGCATCCGCGAGGACGACGAGACCACGGTGTTCGAGAGCGCCGTCTTCACGCCGTGCAAGGTCTGCGAGGACAAGCCGGAGAAGCCGCCGACCTGGCAGATCAAGGCGAAGCGCGTCATCCACAAGAAGTCCGAGGCGACCATCGCCTATGAGAGCGCCAGGCTGGAGTTCCTGGGCGTTCCGATCGCCTGGGTGCCGTTCTTCAGGCACGCCGATCCGTCGGTGAAGCGCAAGTCGGGCTTTCTCATTCCGAAGTTCGGCCAGTCGGACGATCTCGGCTTCTTCACCGAGGTGCCCTATTACTTCGCCCTGGCTCCCAACTACGACTTCACCTTCTCGCCCACCTTCTACGAGAAGCGCGGCGTGCTGTGGAAGGGCAGATGGCGGCACCGCACCCAGAACGGCCGCTATTCCATCGACGTCGCCGGCATTGCCGAGACCGATTCGCCGAGCTTCTTCGACAGCCTGGACGGCTTCTTCGTCCAGGGCGGCGACGATTTCCGGGGAAGCATCCAGTCCGAGGGCCAGTTCGCGATCAACCAGTACTGGGACTGGGGCTGGGACGTCACGGTCGAGTCCGACGACACCTTCCGGCGCTTCTACAAGCTCGACAACATCGATCAGACCGAGCGCGTTTCCGAGGTTTACCTTGCAGGTCAAGGGGATCGGAGCTATTTCGACGCCCGTCTGTATCACTTCGGTGGCCTCAACTTCACGGACACGTCGACCGCGGAATCGCAGGTCCTGCCGGTCATCGACTACAACTACATCTTCAAGGATCCGGTCTGGGGCGGCGAGCTCAGCTTCAACAGCAACGTGGTCAGCCTGACCCGGGACGACGGCGCCGACACTCATCACCTGGTCACCGAGATGAAGTGGCGCCGGCAGCTCATCGACCGTCGCGGACAGATCGTCACGCCCTTCGCCTCGGTGCGCGGCGACGTCTATCAGGTCTCCAATGTGGTCGACCCGATCACCTTCGAAGACCGGGGCGAGGACCAGATCTTCCGCGGCATGGCGGCGGCGGGCGCCGAGTACCGCTATCCGTTCGCCAAGCATACGGAGCGGGCGACACACGTGATCGAGCCGATCGCCCAGATCATCGCCCGGCCCGGGCTGAAGAACCAGGAGGACATCCCGAACGAGGACGCCCGCAGCCTGGTCTTCGACGACACGCTGCTCTTCGACCTCGACAAGTTCTCGGGCTACGATCGCATCGAGACCGGCACCCGCGCCAATGTCGGCGTGCGCTATACGCTGCAGCGGCACAAGGGCGGGACGCTCCGCGCCGTGGTCGGCCAGAGCTACCAGATCGCGGGCGACAACGAGTTCCGCGAGGAGAGCGGCCTCGAGACCGAGCGCTCGGACTACGTCACCGGCCTCTACATCGAGCCAATCAGGTATTTCACCCTGATCGGTCAGGCGCGGTTCGACGAGGACTCGCTGGATCTGCGGCGCACGGACCTCTACGCCAACACCAGCCTGGGGCCCTTCAGCACCACGGTCAACTATGCGAACCTCAAGGCGCAGCCCGGTCTCGGGATCCTGGAGGACCGCTCGGAGGTGACCGCCAGCGCCAACATCCTGGTGACCGAGCACTGGTCGGCCTTCGGCAGCATCCGCTATGACATCGAAGGCGATCAGCGCATCAGCGACCAAGTGGGCGTCCGCTGGGCCGACGACTGCTTCGCGCTTTCGGTCACCTATACGGAGTCCTTCGTGCGCGACCGGGACATCGAGCCGGACGAGACCGTGTTCGTCCGCTTCGAGTTCAAGCATCTGGGTGCCTACGATATCGATGCCGGCGGTCTCGCCCCGGACGACTCCTGAGGCACGAGCCGCCGCGAGGCGTGGATGAAACGGCCGCAACATGGTTTGATGGGTGCCCGCCGGCAAGCGGCCGGAGAGAAAAGACCGGACGTCAGAACGATGAGAGAGACACCGCTTACAAAGGCCCTCGCCTCTTGTCTGCTCATGGCCGGGCTGCTGGCCCTTATGCCGCTCCCCGTCCAGGCGCAAAACGAGCAGAAGATCATTGCCCTGGTCAACGACGAGCCGATCTCGGCCTTCGACGTCTCGCAGCGGGTGCGCTTCATGGCGGCCTCCACCCGCAAGCAGCCCGACGCCGCGATGCGCAAGCAGGCCATCAGCGTCCTGATCGACGAGGCGCTGCAGCTGCAGGAGGCGAAGAAACAGGGCATCGTCGTCAGCACCGACCAGATCAAACGCTCGCTCGGCCAGGTCGCCAAGCGCAACAATATGGACGTCGAGCGTCTCCTGCAGGCGTTCGGACAGATGGGGGTCAAGTCCAAGACCATCATGCAGCGCATCAAGGCCAACCTCGCCTGGCGCCGCGTCGTGCAGCGCAAGTTTCGCCGCGAGGTTTCCATCGGCGCCACGCAGATCGACAGGGCCCTCTCGGCCGCGAGCGACTCGGCCGGCGGAGGAAAGACGGAAAAGACCGAGTTTCAGCTTCAGCGCGTGCGGCTGGATCTCCCGAAGGAGCCGAAACAGAGCACGATCGTGGCGCGCCTGATGGAGGCAGAGCAGCTGCGCGACGGGTTCAAGTCCTGCAAGACCCTCGACGACCTGGTGGGACGGGTGCGCCGGACCTCGGTGCGGGATGTGGGTCGCAAGGCTTCGGACCAGATGCCCCAGCCCATCCGCGCCTTTCTGATGAAGGCGCAGGCCGGCCAGACGACGCCTCCAAGCGTCACCTCGTCCAGCATCGAGTTCTATGCCGTCTGCAACCGGCGCTCGGTCAAGTCCGACAGCAAGCAGCGCCGCCAGGTGCAGGCCAAGCTGGTCGAGCAGGAGTACCAGATCCGCGCGCGGCGCCTGCTTCGCGACCTGCGCCAGGACGCGTTCATCGA
>JAKSBI010000142.1 GCA_022361215.1 Hyphomicrobiales bacterium
CGGTGCGCACATTGGCGTCCAGGAAGCTCTCGTCCGTCAGCGCCTTCTCGACCAGCGCCACCAGCTCGCCCCGTGCGTCGCCGGCCGATTTGGCTGTCAATGTCTCGCGGATATCGCTCGCCAGCTGTTCAAGCGTATAGCCCATCGCCATGCTCCTTGGTTTCCCTTGCGGCTTTCGGCCACAGTATCAGGTCGGGAGGATCGTCAAAAGCGATCCGCGTTGCGGCACTATGTCGACGCCGCCGAGGCGGCCTCCTGAAAGGACGTCCGATAGGCGAACAGCGCCGGCGTCCCGCCGGTGTGCAGGAACACCACCGTCTCGCCCCTGCGGAAGCGGCCCTCCCGGATCAGCGCGATCAGCCCGGCGGCGGCCTTGCCCGTATAGACGGGGTCGAGCAGGACGCCCTCGAAGCGTGCGAACAGCGTGACGGCTTCGATCATGGCATCGGTCGGAACGCCGTAACCCGGGCCGATGAACGTGTCGTTCGCCTGCACCAGACCGTCGGGCGGATCGCCGCGCAACCCGAGATAGTCCCAGGTCCTGCGCAGCAGTGTCTCCACCTTCGCGACCATGAGCGCTTCCGGGCGGCCGACGCAGATGCCGGTCACGGGCACCGGTGCCCCGGCACTCTCGAACCCGGCCACGAGGCCCGCCTGGGTCCCGGCGCTGCCGGTGGCCACGATGACATGATCGATGGTCAGATGTCGGTCGAAGGCCTGGTTGACCATCTCCCGGGCGCAGACCACATAGCCGAGCGCGCCGACCGGGCTCGACCCGCCCACGGGCACCAGATAGGGCTTGCGGCCGGCTGCCGCCAGCTCCGCGACGAAGCTCTCCGCCTCCGCATCCAGATCGTCGACGACGGGCCGATGGTGGACGGTGGCGCCCAGCAGCTCGTCCAGCAGCACGTTGCCGTTATGGTCGTAGTCGACGCCCTTGTCCGTCACGCGCCGCTCGAGCAGGACCTCGCAGGCCAGGCCGAGCCTGGCGCAGGCCGCCGCCGTCTGCCGGACGTGGTTCGACTGTGTCGCCCCCGCGGTCACGATGGTGTCGCTGCCCTGCTCGATGGCATCGGCCAGCAGGAACTCGAGCTTGCGCGTCTTGTTGCCGCCGATCGCCAGACCGGTGCTGTCGTCGCGCTTGATGTAGATCTCAGGCCCGCCGAGATGGCGGGAGAGCCGCGGCAACGGCTCCAAAGCGGTCGGCAGGGCGGCAAGCGCGACGCGCGGGAAGGCGGAAAGCTGCATGCAGGAACTCCGTCGAGGCTGGAAAGGTGCGACACCCAGCCAGCATCGACGGAGAGCCGTGTCAAGGGCCGGTGGACTTAGCCCCTCCGACCGGCCGCAACCACGTTCACGGTCTTCGGGCGCAGATACGCGATCCTCGCAGCCCCCACCCGATGCCGCGACCGACCCGTCGGACGGCGCTTCGCCGTCACCGGAACCGAAGTGGCCATCGGGCGCGACGGTCGCACGGTCTGCGGCTGCGTGCACGGCGCGAGCGCGTCCGTCTCGTCGTCGTGCGCGAGGTCCGGCGAGATCATCTCATAGCCC
>JAKSBI010000291.1 GCA_022361215.1 Hyphomicrobiales bacterium
CACGGTGTCGATCGGCGTGTCGGCCTACAGAGTGTCGGAGACGCCCTACGCCCTGATCCACCGGGCCGACACCTATCTCTACTCGGCCAAGCGCGGCGGGCGCGACCAGGTGATGTGCGAGCCGACCGCAAGCTCAAGCCGCAAGTCGAACGCGGCTTAGCTGCGAATTCCAGGGAGCTTCTTCCTAAAGCATGTCTCCCGAAAGTGGATACCGGTCTCGGGACAAAAGACATGCTTTAACAAAGAACTAGAGCGATGGCGCGAATCGGAATGATCGCGACATGCTCTAGGTCCATAAGTGAGCGTCAGGGCGGACACAAGCGCCGCGACGGTGAGTATGCCGAGCCATAGCACCGGTCCTATGGCCCAGCCTGAGTCCAAGATGCAAGCCGCGAAGGACAGGCCGAGCAGGACCCAGCCGATGGAGTGCAGGGCCAACGCATGCCATTGCGACGGCGGCGCGCCGAAGAGGTCGCGATGATGTTTTTGCATGGAGAGCGCCAGCATGCCGAAACCGGCGGTGGCAAGAAGGAGAGCAGTTGCTTCCATCATTGGACTGCCTCCGGTAGCAGGAGCGCGGTGACGATGCCCGGTGGCACGGCCGCGGCGGCGAGCCACGTCCAGGCCCACGTCGCGCTGGGGGCATGGAGCACCGCCATGACCACCCCGGCGTAGACGAGGAAGCTCATCATGGTCGTCGCGAGCAAGGCCTGTGCCTGGCTAAGGCCGGCTGCCGAGAACAGCAGTGGCACCGCGAGGGTCAACAGCGAGGTTAGCGCGTAGCCGCCAACGACGGCGGCCAGAACCCGCGAGGCGATCGACCAGCGGTGACGAGCGTTTGAGGCATAGTCATCGGCCGACATCAAGCGGCCTTCGCATTCGACGCAGCCTCGGCCATGACAGTGGCGTCCGCGGTTTTGCAGCGCTGTTTGCGATGTATCATCCGAACAAGAAACAGGAAGAACAGGCCGGTCGCAAAGGCCGAGAGATCGAAGCCGGCCATCACCCAGTCGCCCTCGGGGATCGATGCGAGTAGGTGCCGGTCTGTGGTGATCGCGTTGAGGATCGGGATGAGGCCGTATGCTGCCGCCGCGAGGTAACAAAGTTCCAGCCAGGCGCGGTTCACTGGCCGCCAGATGCCGACAACATAAGCCAGCCCCCAGGCAATGAACATCGCGTGGACTTCCCATTCGGCACGTCCTTCCATGCCGACGGGAAGAAGACGGTTCGCCCAAAAATAGATGGCGATGCCAATGGGCAAGCCAATGATCGTGCCGAGATTGAGGATGTCGATGGCCGCGATCCCGAAATGCGGGCTCTCACTTTCTGCAAGCTTCGCTTTGCGTTTCGTCGACCAAAGCAGGAGCCCGGTCGCGATCATAGCTGTGCCAGAAAGTCCCGCGAACACATAGAGTGCGCGCAAGACCGGATCGGCGAACAGGCCCTCGTGTAGGCCGAGCATCACCCGCTGGAAGCGGCCTGCCGCGGTTCCACCTTGCGGGCCCGCGCGCAAGACTTCCCCCGTCGCGCCGTCGAACAACAAGGTCCGGCCGCCTCGGCCGACGCCGCTTTGGCGGGCGTACATCAGAACCTGCGCGCCCTCACGCCCGGGGCTTTCCATACGGATCGTTTGAACCGCTCCGCGCCCCCACTCTTGCTCGGCGCGTGCCAGCATCGCTCCCAAGGGCGCCGTTTCGGCGACCGGCGCCTTCACCCCCGGCGATATGCCCACATCTCCCGAGACCTCGGCGTAAAACCGGTCCCGCGCCTCTCCCTTCGGGTAGAGCGCGTCCGCCGCTGTCGGAACATAGGTGAACATGAAGAAGATCAGTCCCGACCAGGTTATCATGAGGTGGAAGGGCAGCGCCGCCACGCTCAAAAGATTGTGCCCGTCAAGCCAACTGCGCTGTCCCTTGCCTGGACGGAACGTAAAAAAGTCCTTGAAGATCTTCTTGTGAACGATCACCCCGCTGATGATCGCCAGCAGCATGAACATCGAACAGACGCCCACAATTCGGATCGCCCAGTCATACGGCAGATAGTGCAATCGGTAGTGCATTGCGTAGAGCGTTTGGCCGCCGCCGGTTTCGCGCGCCTCTTTGTCGAGGGGCTTGCCGGTCGACGGATCAAGTGCCTGCCTTAGGAAGCTGCCGAAGCGCCGCTCCCCCTCCGGCCAAGTGCGCCAGCCGACAGAGACGTCTCCGCTTCGCCCACCGGCTGGCAAAAAAACATACCAACTCTGCGCATCCCTCGCTTCCCAGGCAAGCCAGTCCTCGGCGGAACGTACCAGGTTGGAAGCTGCCAACGGCGTCGAAACAGAAACCCGCTCCGGCGTCATCCACCGGTCGATCTCATGGTTCACATAGCCAAACGTTCCCGTCAGGAAGATGAAAAACAGGCCCCACCCGACAAGCAACCCGCCCCACGTATGCAAAAGCGCCATGGATTGTCGGAAGGTTGGTTTCATCGTCAGCAAAAAACCGAGGCCGTACGGGAGAGAAGAACGTGGAGCGATTGGCGATTGCACGAAGGGCGGACCGAAGCCTGCCCCGGTCACGTATCGTTAGAAAGATGCCCTGAGCGTCAGCGAAACGGCTCTCGGCTCTCCGGGGAAGGTGCTCCGGAATGTGTCGCCGCTTGTGCTTGCATTCACGTAATATCGTTTGTCGGCAATGTTGGTGACGTTGAGCTGCGCACTGATGGCGTCGGAAATCTGGTAGCCGACAAAGGCGTCGACGGTCGTGTAGCTCGGCAGTGACAGCGTGTTGCGGTCGTTGAGGACGCGATCGCCTGTGTAAAAAATGCCTCCCCCTATCGTCCATTTGTAGAGATCGCCAGGCAGTTGGTATGTCGCCCATAAGCTCGCCGTCATTTCCACCGAACCTGGGAGACGATTGCCGATAACGGTCTCATCTGTATCCGAGGTGATTTCGGTATCGAGCAGCGTGACCTGAGCCAAGAGATTCAGTCCCGGCAGGAGTTTTCCCGCCGCTTCCAACTCGACGCCTTTGACCTCAACCTCGCCGGTCACGATATCGAAGCCGGGATTCTGCGGATCGCCCACCACGATATTGCTCTTCGTCAGGGCAAACAGCGCTGCTGTCGTGGTGAAGCGGCCGTCGAGCCAACCCTGCTTGAAGCCGACCTCGAATTGTTCGCCTTCTGAGGGGTCCGCTACACCGCCGTCCAAAAGATCAACGCCCCAATTCGGCTCAAATGAGCTTGAATAGCTCGCATAGATCAAAGAGTGCTTAGTGGGGGCATATGTGATGGCGGCGTTTGGAGAGGTTTGGCTCACTTCCTCCGACGTCTCGTCGTTCTCAAGAACATCGCGGCGTATGCCGAGTTGAAGGCCCCAGCCCCTTCCAAAATCAATGCTGTCCTGAACAAAGAAACCATATGCGGTGTCTTTTTCGGAGAAGGTCTCACCAGTATTCACCGGTATCTGCGTCGCAGTGAGCGGCGGGTTGAAGAGCGTCAGATTGGGCAGTGCAACGATTAGAAAGGGCTTGTCAGTCGTCTCAAATCGGTAGTAGTCGGCGCCGATCACGATGTCGTGCTGGATGCTTGCGGTCCTTAGGCTTCCGCGAACATCCGCACGCGCAGTGATCGAGTCGCGCTCGGAACCGAGGCGCTGGAAGAGAAGCCGGGTGGTCTCGGTCCCGTCATTGGTCAAACCACGCAGCGAGATAAAATTGTTGTCGCGAAGAAGATGGTCTTGCGCGAACATCGCGCGAAAGCGCCAATCGTCCGAGAAATCGTGCAACAGCTCCGCCGAGTAACGGCGCTCTTCCATATCGAACTCCAAGTTCGCGTCGCCGTAGAAAGCACTGTCGGGTAAAGCGTTTGCAGACTCCAAGCGAAAGGGATCAGGGACCGGCCACCCTGGATTGGCCAGTCTTTCTGTTTTCTGATAGTCCCCGGTCACGTTCAACTTTGTTCGCGGCGTGATGGACCAGCTCAAGGCGCCGGCGACGCCGCGGCGCAATGGATCCAAATGATCTGTAAACGCGCCGCCGCTTTCATAGCCCGCCGTCAGCCGATAGAGGATGGTCTTGTCCTTGTTGAGCGGACCGGTCAGGTCCATGGTGCCTTGGTACTGGTCGAAGCTGCCGCCGGTAAGTTCCAGCGCATATCGCTCTTGATCGAGGGGTTTTTTGGTCACGTAATTGATAAAGCCGCCCGGCGCCGACTGTCCGAAATCGATCGCATTCGGTCCCTTGATCACTTCAATTCGCTCGATGTTGTACAAGCCCGGATCGGATTGATGCGTGAAACGATAGCCGTCGCGCAGATAGGTATAGGCATTGTCGGCGTCGATGCCGCGTAGCTGAAATCGTTGATAGACTCCCTGGAAGTCATTCGTGCGATTGACACCGCTGACGTTGCGCAACACGTCCACTTCATTGTCGGGCTGCTGGTCGTCAAGAATGGATCGCGTGACCACGCTGACCGCGCGCGGCGTTTCAAGCAGCGTCTGACCTAGGCGATTGCCTCTTACGACGGACGTGCTTGCATCGTAGCTGCGCCCTGACGTTCCGCCCTCCACCGTGATCGGGTCAAGCACCGTCCCGCGGTCAGCGCCTTGCCGCCCGGGCTTCTCGATGGCGACCGTCGTTTCGTCGGCGAAGACGTAGGTGAGGCCGCTGCCTGCGAGGAGACGGGTGAGGGCCCTGTCGCGGGTCATGCTGCCGCGGACCGTAGGTGCCGAGATGTCCCGGGGCAGCGTACCGTGGACCGTCACCTGAAGACCGGACTGCTGGCCGAACATGATGAGCGCCGTGGTGAGGGGCTGGGCCGCGATGTCGAATGTCCGCTCAGCAGACACCTGCGCCCAAGCCTGAGCGGTCGTCAGGGCGGCAGCCAGCACGGTCATCGCCATCACGGCGCTCAATGGATGCGCCTGTCTGCCACTCTTGCTTGTCTGCATCGTTGCCCCCAGCCTCACGGTTGGTCTCCATCCTGCGTTGTCCGACCAGGCGCAAAGCCGCACGCCACGGAATACGAATGCGATGCGTTGCGCCTCTAGTCACGAAACGCTGTCGGAGGGGGGCGTTCCAAAAAAAGTCCCGGCGGTCCTGCAAGCCGCCGGTTTTTTTGCGTGTCTTCAGGAGCGCGACACGATGAGCAGCCAGGGCGTGATCGCGCGGACCACGGCATTTTGGGACCGCGCGATGGCACGTAACGCGCGGACGGGATTGCCGAGATCGTAGACGCCGGTGACGGGCTGGTCTGCGAGGGAGCCGTCCACCAGGACGATCGCGCCGGAATGGTAGCGCCGGAGCCGATCCATCACGTCTCCGAGCGGTTGGTCCTGCGCGATAAGCTGGTTCCGGCGCCAGGCCCCGATATGGGAGGCGGGCTGCTTGCCGCGTTGCAGATGTCCCGAGCGGCTCACACGCACAAACTCGCCTTGCCTCAGCGCTTCCGCGGCAGGCCGGGCGCCGCGGTCTTGCTCGATCCGCACGACGCCCTGCGCGACGCCGACCTTCGCCCCGTCGTCGCTTTGCGAGACGTTGAAGCGGGTGCCTAGAACGGTAACCCGGACACTTTCTGCCGAGACCCGGAAGGGCCGCTCGGCGTCGGGCTTCACGTCGAGATAGACCTCGCCGGCAAGCAGGCGGATGCGCCGCTCGCCGGCCGTGTAGGCAATGGCGATGGCGCTGGCGGGCGCCATGGTGACAACGCTGTCGTCGGCCAGACGCACGGTCCGGGTTTCGGCCGTGGCGGTCGTATGGTCGGCCCGCAGGTACAGCGCAAGCTCGGGTCCGGCCACGACGGCCAGAGCCGCAGCAGCCGTTGCCAAGCCGGCGAGCCGGAAAGCTCGACGACGGTTGATGCGCCGCGCTTGCCGCAGCTGTGCCGTAGCAGGCGTGGCCCGCCTCTCCGCTTCCGCGCGGGCTTGCCGGAGAAAGGGACCCCAGCTCTCTGCGTGGCTCGGCGTCGCCCCGGCGACGGCGCGCGACATGCGCTCCGTCTCTTCCCAGGCGGCGGCGTTGGCGGGATCGGTCAGCCAGTCGTTGAATTGGCGCCGGAGCTCGGCGTCTTCCGGGGCATCCTGAAGGCGGATCATCCAGCCGCTGGCTTGCCTGGAAGCTTGTCGAATCGTCGGATCGGTATCGTCCGTTTTGTCTGCCATGCCCTTCACTTGGTCCTGTCTAGAACGGGCCTCCACACTCCTTGTCTTTGGCACACGGTGAGAGGCGTCCTATACACAAAACGCATGTCGAAGGGGCTGATTCCAAAATTAGCTTCGGCTTGCGATCATCGTCGCGCGAGCCGCTGCTTGCAGTGCTCTGCGCCGTCGGTGACGAGTATTTGGGCGAGAGACACCGAAATACCCAGGAAAGCCGCGATTTCCTTGAGTGTGGCGCCCCCGAAACGATGCATCTCGAAAGCGATGCGCGTGCGCTCTGGGAGCTCCGCCATGGCCTCCATGACGCATCGGATCTCGTCCTTGAAAAGCGCGACCGTTTCCGGTGTCGGGATTGCGTCGTGGCAGGTCTCGGCCGCCCGCTCGATACCGTCGTGCGCAATCAGCCGGCTCTCGCGGAGAAGCCGGCGATGTTGGTCCAAGGCGAGATTCCGGACGATCCGGTAGAGATAGCCTTTCGCGTCTTCCAGGAAGCGTCCCCTGGAGGCCTCGTCGAAACGCAGCCATGCCTCCTGAACGAGGTCTTCCGCCTGCGCGCGGCTGCCGGTGATGCTGCTCGCATAGTCGATCAGAGCGCGGCGGTGCGTGACGAAAAGGCTCAGGGCGGTCGAGTTCTCGGACACAGCCTTCCGCTTTCTCACGGGCTTACATGAACATGATCGCAGAGCACGAAAGCGGACGCGTCACGCCGTCAGACGAAAACAACTCAGCATACTTCTCAAAGAAGCTAGCGGCCCCGTGCGCCTCTCGCAAGGGGGCTTCGATATCAGGCTCCAGGCGAGGAACCGTCGGGCACGGCGCGGGCGCCCGGACAATCGTTCGGGAGACCTCTGGACCTCGGCGGATGGCGTCGAGACCCTGCCGCCGGCTCCGGGCGTCATCCGCGAAGTGCTGCGCCAAGCCGCAGCCGCGCCTGAGTCCCGGCCTGCGCGCACAGGTGTCCGGGATTTTCGGGGCGCGTGGATCTGCATGGCAGGCGCAGCCTTGGTTTCTTGCATGCAATGTTGCGACCGGACAGCATTTCGGGTGGTCTGCTGGCCCTCGATTGTCGTCATGCCCGGACCTGATCCGGGCATCCATTCCACTGGCCCCTCAGCGAGATCGAGAGGCAAATGGCATGGATTGCCGGGGCAAGCCCGGCAATGACGACGGTTGGGTATGGGCTGCGCTCGAATCCCCGACAATCATGGGCCTGCGCCGGGATGACGCCGAGCAAGAGCTGTCGCGAGGGGGGTAAACGATAGGTCAGACCCCTATTTCCGCGGCTGTTGCCAATGGCTTCCCGCTTTCGAGGGAATCACGGATGAGGCCTGTCGGGCAGGACAGGCAGGCGTCAGTGGATCAGGTCGAGGGCGTCGGTGCGCTCGGCCTGGTGTCGTTTGCACCAGGAGGGCCGGTCCGGCAGCAGGGCGAGGGCGCGGCGTTCCTGTGCGTCGAGGC
>JAKSBI010000135.1 GCA_022361215.1 Hyphomicrobiales bacterium
CGCGCCCGGCATGCAGCAGCCGGTGGTCTACTGGGTGCCGTCGATCGCGCCGAGCGGCATGGCCTTCTACGACGGCGACAAGTTCCCCAACTGGAAGGGCGATCTGTTCGTGGGCGCCCTCGCCCACACCCATCTGCGCCGGCTGGAGCTGAAAGGCGACAAAGTGGTCGCCCAGGAGGTGCTGCTGAAGAATCTGGGCGAGCGCATCCGCGACGTCCGCTCCGGCCCCGACGGCTTCCTCTATGTGCTGACGGACGATCCGGACGGCCGTCTCTTGAGACTGGAGCCCGCCGGATAGGAGGCAATACACTCCAATATGTAGCTTTGCCTGCGTCCACAGCTATATGCGCCGTGTCGCAAAAGCACGCGCTGGCCCAACGAACGGCTTTGCTCTAACGTCCTGTAAAAGCTGAGCGGAACGATTCGTCTTTCGGAGTCGTTCCAGCCGGCATTTGACGGGGTTAATTCAGGGTACACAGTCGACAGGGGCTCCCGGTGGCGGGAGGAGCTGCATGAAGACCATTGCCTTCTTCAACAACAAGGG
The DNA here is from genome assembly GCA_022361215.1 of Hyphomicrobiales bacterium. Classification (GTDB taxonomy): domain Bacteria; phylum Pseudomonadota; class Alphaproteobacteria; order Rhizobiales; family Methyloligellaceae; genus JAKSBI01. The sequence continues at coordinate 545 of JAKSBI010000135.1, forward strand.
CGGCGTGGGCAAGACGTCACTGGTCTATCATCTGGCCTGGATGCTCCAGCGCCTCGGCTACCGGGTTCTCGCGGTCGACCTCGACCCCCAGGCGAATCTGAGCGCCATGTTCCTGGACGAGGACACGCTCTGGCGAATCCTGGAGAACAAGCGCGAACGCTCGATCTATGGCGCGATCTCGCCGCTGTTCCGGGGCGTCGGCGATATCGCCGTCAACCCGCATATCGAGATCCGCTCGGAAGGTCTCGGGCTGCTGGTCGGCGATCTCGGCCTGGCCGAGGTCGAGGACGAGCTTTCCGGCACCTGGCCGCGCTGCCTGAGCGGCGAGGAGCGGGCCTTCCGGGTGATCACCGCCTTCGCCCGCCTCACCGCCAACGCCAGCCGGGACTTCAAGGCCGACGTGGTGCTGGTCGACCTCGGTCCCAATCTCGGATCGATCAACCGCGCGGCGCTGGTCGGCTGCGACCATGTCATCATCCCGCTGGCGCCGGACCTCTATTCCATGCAGGGCCTGCGCAACATGGGACCGAAGGTCCGGCAGTGGCAGGAGGACTGGGAGATCCGCAAGCTGATGGCGACGCGGTCGCCCATCGACGTCGAGCTCCCGGAAGGCGGCATGGCGCCGCTGGGCTACGTCGCCGTGAAGTTCTCCGTGCTGAACCAGCGTCCGGCCAAGGCCTTCCAGTACTGGCTCGACGAGATGCCGGGACAGTATCGCACCTGGATCGTCAAGAACGATACGGAGGCGGAGCCGAGCATCGACGAGGACCCCTACTGCCTCGCTCAAATTCGCGACTACAAGTCGCTGATCCCGAAGTCCCAGACCCACTACATGCCGATCTTCGATCTGGGCCGGCCCCACGGCGTTTTCGGGGCCAGCGCCGATGCCGCGGAACGCTGCGCGGAAGACTTCGAGCAGCTTGCGATCCGCATCGTCGACCGGGCCGAGTTCGCCCGCCCGCCGGCGCCTGTCCGGCTCGAACGGTCGAGCGCGCCGCCCTCGCTGAGCGCCCGCCTCAACCGTTTGGAGAAGCTGGTCTCCAAAGCGAGCTGACTTGAGGCGCCGTCTCTCCCCATAGCGCCACTTCTCAGGTCCCCTAGCGTCTTTTCGGCGGCGTCGACGGCGTGTAAAAAAACACTCCTGCCGACGCCAACCGGCGCACCTAACTCAGATCCGGTCCGGGGTTCCAGATGAAGCTGGTCAGCTTTCGCGAGGGAGCGCGCGCCGCCTACGGCGTCGTCGCCGACGACGGCATCGTCCCGGTGACGGACGATTTCGCCGCGCGTTACGGCAGCATCCGGGCCGTGCTCGCCGGCGACGCGCTGGCGGAGCTGGAGGACTGGGCCAAGGGCCGCCCGGCCACGCTCGCCCTCGACGGCATCTCCTACCTGCCGCCCCTGCACGATGCGGAGAAGGTGATCTGCATCGGCGTGAACTACCCGAAGCGTCACCCGGTAGACGGCGAGATCCCGCCGCCGGAGCACATCACCCTGTTCAGCAAGCTCGCCGGCACCATCGTCGGGCACGAGCAGCCTCTGCAATGTCCGCCGCTGCCGGCCGGGGAGAGCTTCGACTACGAGGGTGAGCTGGTGCTGGTGATCGGCAAGGCGGGCCGCTTCATCTCGAAAGAGGACGTCTTCGACCATATCGCCGGCTACACCATCCTGAACGACGGCTCGGTGCGGTCCTTTCAGAAGCACAGCGTGGCGGCGGGAAAGAACTTCTTCGCCTCCAGCGCCTCCGGCCCCTGGATGGTGACGGCGGACGAGATCGAGGACCCCGTGCGCCTGGCGCTCTCGACCCGTCTCAACGGCGAGGAGGTGCAGCGCACCACGGTCGACCGGATGATCTTCGACATCCCGACCCAGATCAGCTACCTCTCGACCTTCCTGCATCTGAAGCCGGGCGACATCGTCTCCACCGGCTCTCCCGAGGGCTCCGGCGGCAGCCGCGTTCCGCAGCGCTTCCTGCGCCCGGGCGACCGGCTGGAGATCGAGTGGTCCGGCATCGGCACCCTGCGAAACCACGTGAAGGAGTCGGCCGCGCCGGCCTGAGCCCCGCGCCTGTCTCTCGAGGAGCGCGTCATGATCGATATGTGCAACGAGTGCGTCCGATGACCGTCGCCAAGGGCCGTGAGTTCCTCAATATCCCGGGACCGACGACCGTGCCGGACGCGGTGCTCAACGCCATGCACCGCCCGGCGGTCGATATCTATGCGGGCCCGCTGGTCGAGGTCACGGAGAGCTGCCTCGCCGATCTCGCCCGCATCTTCCGCACCGAGGGCAACACCTACATCTACGCCGCCAACGGCCACGGCGCCTGGGAAGCCGCGCTCAGCAACGTGCTCTCCCGGGGCGACAAGATCCTGGTTCTCGGCAGCGGCCGCTTCGCCATCGGCTGGGGCGAGACGGCGGCCATGCTCGGCATCGAGGTGGACGTGCTGCCGGGAAGCTGGCGCCACGCGGTCGACACCGCCGCCGTCGAGGCCCGCCTGCGCGACGACACCGAGGGCCGCATCAAGGCCGTGCTGGTGGTCCAGATCGATACGGCCTCGGGCGTGTTCAACGACATCCCGGCCATCCGCCAGGCCATGCGCGCCGCCGGCCACGACGCCCTCCTGATGGTCGACGCCATCGCGTCCCTCGGCTGCGTGCCCTTCGAGATGGACGCCTGGGGCATCGACGTCGCCGTCTCGGCCGCGCAGAAGGGCCTGATGACACCGCCGGGTCTGAGCTTCGTCGCCGCCGGCGCCCGCGCCAAGTGCGCGCACGAGCAGGCGGGTCTCAGAACGCAATACTGGGACTGGACGGCACGCGAAGGCAGCCTGCACTACCAGAAATATTGCGGCACGCCGCCGGAGCACATGCTGTTCGGCCTGCGCAAGGGTCTCGATCTTCTGCTCGAGGAAGGCCTCGAGAACGCCTTCCGCCGTCATCGCCTGCTGGCGGAGGCCGTGCGCGCCGCCGTGACCCTGTGGAGCGAAGGCGCCGCCTTCGCCTTCAACATCCTGGAGCCGCAGCAGCGGGCCGACTCCGTGACCACGATCCTGATGGCCGAGGGGCGCGACCCGAAGCCGCTGCTGAGCTACTGCGCGCAACATTGCGGCGTGGTGCTGGGTATCGGCATCGGCGAGCTGACCGGCAAGGCCTTCCGGATCGCTCATATGGGCCATATCAACGCGCCCATGGTGCTGGGCGTGCTGGGCAGCGTGGAGATGGCGCTGAAGGCGCTGGACATTCCGCACGGGAAAGGCGGCGTGCAGGCCGCCGTCGACTGGCTGGGCGAGCACGTGCCCCCATAGGGCGTACGCCCTACTTTTCAACGAACAGAACGGGAGGATCCTCAGTGAGATTGGCAAACAAGATCGGCATCGTCACGGCCGCAGCCTCGGGCATCGGGCGCGCCGGCGCGCTCCGCTTCGCCGCGGAAGGGGCCGCCGTCGGCGTCGTCGACGTCGATGCGCAAGGCGTGGAGGCGGTCGTCGCCGAGATCGAGGCGGCGGGCGGCCGGGCCAAGGGGATCGCCGCCGATCTCACGCGCGACGACGAGTCCCGCCGCATCGTGGGCGAGACCGCCTCGGCCTTCGGCGGGCTCGACTTCGTCTGGAACCATGTGGGTCATCCGGGCCCGTCGGCCATCGAGGACGTCGAGATGGCCGACTTCGACATTGCGGTCGACCTGAACCTGCGCACCGTCCTGATCACCACCGGCGCGGCCCTGCCGGAGCTTCGCGCCCGGGGCGGCGGCGCCCTGCTCTACACGGCCTCCGCCTCCGGGCTCCAAGGCTCCCAGTTCAGCCCGATCTATTCGGCCATGAAGCACGGCGTCGTCGGCTTCGTGCGCGCCTTGGCCAAGCGCCATGCCGGCGAGGGCATCCGGGTCAACGCGGTCTGCCCCGGCCCCATCGACACGCCCATGCTGCGCGCCTTCGTGGCCCGGCCCGACCAGCAGGCGACCCAAGGCATGGACAAGGAGGAGCTGGTGCTCAAACGCGGCGGCCAGACACCGATGGGCCGTCCCGGCCGGCCCGAAGAGGTCGTGAACGTGGCTCTCTTCCTGCTTTCCGACGAGGCTTCCTTCGTAACGGGCGCTGCCTATGCGGTCGACGGAGGCGTCACCGCTTAGCCGGGCAGACCTCACGACACTGTGATCCGAAAACACGGCGCGGAAGCTCGGGTTAAACCGGGATAAACCAGGTTCGCGGTATTCGGGGCCCATGATTGCGGGCGTAGCTTCGATTGCTCCGGCCCAGTTTACGCGGGCTCTCACAGGCCCGGACCGTAGCGACGGACAGGCGGTTCCGAGCGGAGCAGCGGCAACACATCCAATCGAGCGCGCTGGCGACAGCGCCATCGGCGCCGCGGCCGAACCGGAGAGCGCGCGGCCGGTCGAGCCTGCCTCGGAGACGGAGAAATCCAAGACCGTCGGCGGCGAGGAGCTGACCGAGGGCGAGGAGCGCCAGGTTCGCGAGCTGCAACAGCGCGACCGCGAGGTGCGGGCGCATGAGCAGGCGCACGCCGTCGCCGGCGGCCCCTATGCCAGCCCGCCGAGCTATCAGTTCACCACCGGGCCCGACGGCAAGCGCTACGCGGTCTCGGGCGAGGTGAAGATCGACAGCTCCCCGGTGCGCGACAACCCGGAAGCCACCATTCGGAAAATGGACATCGTGATCCGCGCGGCGCTGGCGCCGGCGGAGCCCTCCTCCCAGGACCTGCAGGTGGCGCGACAGGCCCAGCAGGAACGCGCCAAGGCGCAGATCGAGCTGACCAGGCAGAAGCAGGAAGAGCTCGAAGGCCGGCGCGACGGCGGGGAGCCGACGGCCGATGCCGGTCAGAGCCCCTTGCAGAGGGCCGTGACCGACGCCATCGCGGCCTATGAGGAGGCCGGACGCCGGGGCGACGCGGGACCGCGGGAGAGCGCCGTCGCGGAGCTGTCGCAACTCCTGTTCACAGCGTAGCCCGCCGCTATATGGACTTCAGACCCAGCGTCAGCGCCCGGGACGTCTCGATGTCCTGTGAGATCAGATCGACGGCCCGCTGAACGTCGCGGCGCTCGCAGGCCTCCAGGATGGAGAGATGCAGTCCGAGCGCCGGGGCCAGCTTCTCCTTGATGCGGCTTCGGTAGGTGTGGGCGTCGAACAGCCTGATGCGCGCGGAGTTCAGCCGGTAGTGATGGCTGACGATCTGGTTGTCCTGGAAATCGATGATCGCCTCGTGAAAATCCCAGGCCGATTCCAGGGACGACGGCAGGACGCTGTCGCCGTCCGGCGCCCCCTCCAACGCCGCGATGGCGACCTCGGTCTTCTGCCTTAGCCCGTCCATCAGGTCGCTCGGCGCCTCGGCGGCGAAGGTGCGCATCGCCGTGGTCTCGAGCAGCAGCCGGTAGTCGTGCGCGTCGTTGATCGTCTTGGGATCGCCCTCGACGATCTGGATCCCTTTCTTCGGATAGACGTTGATCAGACGCTCGCATTCGAGCTGACGAATGGCCTCCCTGATCGGATTGAGCGGGACGCCGATCAGCTCGGCCAACTCGCGCTGCGACACGAACTGGCCCGGCCGCAAGTCGCCGGAAAACAAA
>JAKSBI010000711.1 GCA_022361215.1 Hyphomicrobiales bacterium
GAGCCCCAGCACCCGGGTCCAGGAGCCGCGGATCAGATAGGCGTAGCGCAGCACCATGGCCGCGATGCGCCGGGCGGCGGCCAGGGGGCCGTGCGGGCTGGCGACGATGGGCTCGGTCATGGGCTTCGCTCTCCGCCGTCGGCCGCTGCCGTGCGCCCGCGCGCGATGTCGAGGAAGACGTCCTCGAGGGTCTCCCGGCCGTAGGTCGCGATCAATTCGCCCGGCGCGCCGTCGGCCACGATGCGGCCGCCCTCCAGCATGATCGCACGGTCCGCCAGGCGCTCGACCTCGGCCATGTTGTGGGAGGCGAGCACGATGGTGGCGCCGCGCTCGCGGCGGTAGGTGTCGAGCCGCGTGCGCACCCAGTCGGCGGTATCCGGGTCGAGGGAGGCCGTGGGCTCGTCCAGGAGCAGCAGCTCCGGGGCGTTCAACAGCGCCTTGGCCAGGCTCACCCGGGTCTTCTGTCCGGCCGACAGCTTGCCGTTCTCCCGGTCCAGCAACGCCGTCATCTGCAATTCCTCGGCCACGGCCTCGATGCGCTCGCGCACGTTGAGGACGCCGTAGAGCAGCCCGTAAACGGTCAGGTTCTGGCGCACGGTCAGCCGCATGGGCATGTCCACATAGGGGCTCTCGAAGTTCATGCGATGGGCGACCTTGCCGCGCTCGCGGGTCATGTCGGCGCCGAACACCCGGACCTCGCCGGAGGTCGGCGCCACCAGGCCCAGCAGCATGGCGATGGTGGTGGTCTTGCCGGCGCCGTTGCCGCCCAAGAGCGCCGTCACCGAGCCGGGCGCCAGGGCGAAACTGATGCCGTCGACCGCGACGACCGAGCGGTAGGTCTTGCGCAGCTCCGTCACGGCGACGGGCGCGGTGCTCTCTGCATGGGCTGGCGATAGCATCCAGGTCTCGTTGCTCGGGCGCTCAGATTTGCGACGGCGCATCCTCGACATCAGCCTACCCGCCCCGTCCCCCGATCCCAATCGCCCAAGGGAGCGATCCGTTGCCGCGGACGACGAGGGCCGGGCCGACCGATCGAGGGTGCGGCGACCGTTCCCTCATATGGGGCGCAATGCAGGCATTTTCGATGGCGAACGTGATATCCTCGCCGGTTCGGAGTATGAACCCGGTCGGCATCCGCGACATCGAGGCGCTCGGGCGCGGGGCCGACGGGAAAACTGGTATGCAACTCGTGCACTCATCGGCCTTCGAAACCGGCACCAGCCGGCTGCGGCTGCAGACCATCGTGCGGCTGCGCTGGATCGCGGTGCTGGGCCAGACGGCGACGGTGGTCGGCGTCTACACGATCTCGGATTTCGCGCTGCCCATCGGCCTCTGCCTGCTGGTCATCGCACTCTCGGCCTGGCTCAACGTCTTTCTGCGCATCCGGTTTCCCGCCAGCCAGCGGCTGAAGAGCAGCTATGCCACGGCCATGCTGGGCTACGACGTGCTGCAGCTCGCCGCCCTGCTCTATCTCACCGGCGGCCTGCAGAATCCGTTCACCGTCCTGCTGGTGGTGCCCGTCACCGTCTCCGCCTCGACGCAGCCGCTCGGCAGCACGCTGCTGCTCGGCGGGCTCGCGGTGCTCTGCGCCTCCGTGCTCTCGGTGGTGCACCAGCCGCTGCCTTGGTATCCGGGCGCCGGGCTGGAGCTGCCGCGCCTCTATGTCTTCGGGCTCTGGGCGGCGGTGGTCTCGTGCCTGGTCTTCATCGCGCTCTATGCGCGGCGCATCGCCAAGGAGGCGCGGCAGATGTCGGACGCGCTGGCGGCGACGGAGCTGGTGCTGGCGCGCGAGCAGCAGCTTTCGGCGCTCGACGGCCTGGCCGCCGCCGCCGCGCATGGGCTCGGCACGCCGCTCTCGACCATCACGGTGGTGGCGAAGGAGCTGATGCGGGAGCTGCCGGAGGACAGCCCGCATTGGGAGGACCTGACGCTTCTGCGCTCCCAGGCGGAGCGCTGCCGGGAGATCCTGTCGACGCTGACCCGCCGGGCCGACGAGCCGGACCTGGTGTTCTCGCAGATGCCGCTCAGCCATCTGCTGGAGGAGGTGGTCGAGCCGCACCGGGTGCTCGGTATCCCGATTGCCGTCGACACGGGTCCCGCGGCCGATCTGGCGGAGGACAGCGCGGCGCGGGCGGAGCCCGTCAGCCTGCGCAACCCCGGTGTCCTCTACGGGCTCGGCAATCTGATCGAGAACGCCGTCGATTTCGCCGAGGCGGCCGTCCGCGTGGAGGCCCGCTGGGACGACGACCGGGTGAGCGTCGCCTTCATCGACGACGGGCCGGGCTTTGTGCCCACGGTGCTCGAACGGCTCGGCGAGCCCTATGTGACGACCCGGTCGGTCGGGGCCCCCGATCTCCCCTCCGACGAGGACAGCGTCGGCCTGGGCCTGGGCTTTTTCATCGCCAAGACCCTGCTGGAGCGGTCCGGCGCCCGGCTCAGCCTGCGGAACCGGGAGGCGCCGGAGCGCGGCGCCCTGGTCGAGGTGGTCTGGCCGCGCGACGCGCTCGACATGCGCAACGCCCCATCGGACCGTTAATATGAAATCGCCGCGAGAATTGACCGCCGCATGGGTTTGGGCCAAACACTTCGGCTGGAGAAGCATGGTGCCGCATCCGCCAAGTAAAGCCGGCGGCGGCCTTCAACAAATCCGCGAAAACACCGAATGAGCACGCAAACGCAAGACACGCCCGTTCCCTCGGATCCATCGCTGGTGATCGTCGACGACGACCGTCCGTTCGTCAGCCGGCTCGGCCGCGCCATGGAGAGCCGCGGCTTCGACGTCCGCACCGCCGAGACCATCGACGAGGGCATGGCGCTGATCCGCCAGGCCCCGCCCGCCTATGCGGTCGTGGACATGCGCCTGGAGGACGGCAACGGCCTCGATGTCATCCAGGTGCTGAAGGAGCTGAGACCGGACGCCCGCGCCGTCATCCTGACGGGCTACGGCAATATCGCCACGGCGGTGACGGCGGTGAAGCTCGGCGCGGTCGACTATCTGGCCAAGCCGGCGGATGCCGACGACGTCTGCAATGCGCTGCTCGCGCCACCCGACGCCAAGGCGCCGCCGCCCGAGAACCCCATGTCGGCGGACCGGGTCCGCTGGGAGCACATCCAGCGCGTCTACGAGCTCTGCGACCGCAACGTCTCGGAAACGGCGCGGCGCCTGAACATGCACCGCCGCACCCTGCAGCGCATCCTGGCCAAGCGCGCGCCGAAGTAAGGGCCCCGCTACCTGCGCCCGTGTCGGGCTCGACCGGACACGGCCCTGCCGCGCGACCAGACGACGGCAATCCCGCCGCCCACGACCAGGACACCGCCGAGCAGATCGAAGACGTTCGGCGCGGGCCGGGGACCGAGGCCGAGCCAGGCGATCGCGTACTCGAAGGCGATGCCGAGCCCGAGACCGGCAAGCCAGAGCTCTGACCGCGCCAGGGCGTAAGAGGGTCGTCCCGCCTTGCCTTGTCGGCGCTAAACCTCCACCGCGCCCGGGTCCAGCATGGTGTGCAGCCTGAGCGCGGCGGCGCGGGCGAAGCGCAGGGTGACGGCCTTGCGCCGGGCGGCGGCCAGGCGGTGCTCCGGGGCCTCGCGCACCAGCTCGCCGCCGTAGCGGTCGGCCACGATCAGCCCGGTCTCCTGCGGCAGGATGTCCATGGGGAAATCCGGCGCGACGGCGAAGAACAGGCGGTCGCAGTGGTCGCGATAGGCCGGCCACTTGTGATCGGCGCGGAAATCCGCCAGGCAGGACTTGATCTCCATGATCCAGAGGTCGCCGGCGCGGCTGAGCGACAGGATATCGGCCCGGTGGCCCGAGGCGAGCGGCAGCTCGGTGATGACGGAGTGGCCGAGCGTGCGCAGATAGCGGCAGGCGCCGCGCTGAATTTCGGCCGCGGCCTCGGATTGCCGTCCGTCGAAGACTTCTATAGGGTCCCGCTCCACCATATATGTCTGCTCGTTGTCACGCCGCTCGCGCGAGTCCCATCCCCAGCCAGCGGAACATCGTAACGGGCCTTGCAGGCCACACAAGCGGCCTGCAAGCCGCCGTCTCGTCGCCATAATCCCGGTGCAGGCGGTCACACTCCTGTCGCTTCCATAGGGTAGCGACCCGAAAACGCGGAGCCAAACATGCCCTTAGATCGTGCGGTCCCGGCCGAGTCGGCGGTGACTCGGGATGCGCATTCGGGCGTTCTGACGGAACGTCTGTTCCAAACCCGCCGGCTTTCCCTCGATCTTGCCGAACCCTTGAGCGACGAAGACCAGGTCGTCCAGGCCATGGAAGATGCGAGCCCGACCAAGTGGCACCTGGCGCACTCGACGTGGTTCTTCGAGCGTTTCGTGCTCGCCGGCTTCGCGCCGGGCTACCGGGTGTTCGACGAGAGCTTCGAGTACTGCTTCAACTCCTATTACGAGGCCGTGGGCCCGCGCCATCCGCGGCCGCAGCGCGGCCTGCTGACGCGACCGGGCGCGAGCCAGGTGCGCGCCTATCGCGCCCATGTGGACGAGGCGCTGGAGGCGCTGCTGTCCGATGGGAGCGACGCGCTGCCGGACAAGGCGCAGGCGCTGATCGCGCTCGGCATCTATCACGAGCAGCAGCATCAGGAGCTGCTGCTGACCGACATTCTGAGCCTGTTCGCCGCCAATCCGCTCAAGCCCGCCTATCGCGCCCCGGCGCCGGCCGCGGTCCCGGCCGACCAGGCGCCGCTGGCATGGATCGCGTTTCCGGGCGGGGTCCGCGAGGTGGGCCATGACGGCCGGGGCTTCGCCTACGACAACGAGGGCCCGCGGCACGAGGTGCTGCTGCAGCCGTTCAAGCTGGCGTCACGCGCGGTCACCAACGGCGAATGGCAGGCGTTCATGGACGACGGCGGCTACGAGACATCCGCGCTCTGGCTGTCGGATGGCTGGCTCACGGTGCAGTCCGAGGGCTGGGAGGCACCGCTCTATTGGGAGCGGGGCGACGACGGCTGGGAGCAGATGGGCCTGCGCGGCCTGCAGCCGGTCGACCCGGCCGCGCCGGTGCGCCATGTCAGCTATTTCGAGGCAGACGCCTTCGCCCGCTGGGCCGGCAAGCGGCTGCCCAGCGAGTTCGAATGGGAGGTCGCCGCCGAGGGCCTGCCCGTGGAGGGCCGCATGCTCGACATGAGCGTCCTCAGGCCGCTGCCGGCGCCATCCGACGGCGACGGGTTGCAGCAGATGTTCGGCGACGTCTGGGAGTGGACCCACAGCGCCTATGCCCCCTATCCGGGCTTCGCGGCGGCCGAGGGCGCGCTCGGCGAGTACAACGGCAAGTTCATGTGCAACCAGTTCGTGCTCAGGGGCGGGGCCTGCACCACGCCGGAGGGGCACGTCCGCCGCACCTACAGAAACTTCTTCTATCCCCAGCAGCGCTGGCAATTCACCGGGCTGCGTCTTGCGGAGGCAGCCTGATGGCGGAATCGACGGTACTGGAGACGGCAGACACATTTCGTGGCGAGTTCGCCGAGGCGGTTCTCGACGGCCTCGCCCGGGACGTGAAGGAGATCCCCTGCCGGTTTCTCTACGACGCCAGGGGGTCGGTGCTGTTCGAGGAGATCACGCAGCTCCCGGAATACTATCCGACCCGGACCGAGATCGGCCTTCTGGAGAGCCACGCCCCCGACATCGCCAAACGCGCCGGATCGGGATGCGCGCTGGTGGAGTTCGGCTCGGGCTCCAGCCGCAAGACCGGCAAGCTGATCGACCAGCTCGACGATCTGGCCGCCTATGTGCCCATCGACATCGCCCATGAGGCGCTCTCGGAAGCTGCGGATCGGCTGACCGCGCGCAATCCGGACCTGACGATCCTGCCGGTGCATGCCGACTTCAACCAGGACGTCCAGCTCCCCGGCGCGGTGCAGGAGGCGCCGAAGCTGGGCTTCTTCCCGGGCTCCACGATCGGCAATCTCACGCAGGACGAGGCGGCGGATTTCCTGAACGTGGCCGGCGATCTCCTGGGCCCGGAGAGCGCCTTCGTGGTGGGCGTGGACCTGAAGAAGGACACGGACATCCTGATCCCGGCCTATGACGACGCCCAGGGCGTGACGGCCGACTTCAACCTGAACCTGCTGCACCGCATCAACCGCGAGCTCGACGGCGATTTCGATGTCTCCCAGTTCGCCCACGAGGTGATCTACAACCCGGATGCGGGCCGCATCGAGAGCTACATCGTCAGCCTCGCCGATCAGGAGGCGCACGTGCTGGGGGAGCCCGTCGCTTTCTCCGAAGGCGAGCGCATCCACACCGAGAGCTCCCACAAATACGCCGTCGACGAGTTCCAGACCCTCGCCCGCGCCAACGGCTGGCAACCCTCCGAGGTCTGGACGGACCCTCAGGATCTCTTCAGCCTGCACTATCTCGACAAGGAATAGGGTGCCGCGCGCCGCGTGCGACCCGCTGCGACATGGGCAGCGCGGTGCGGACCGGGCGCGTGCGTCATTCCCCCGACTGGGCCGCCTTCACAATCGCGGGCTAGACTGTGGGCTAAAGCATGTCTCCCGAAAGTGGGTACCGGTTTCGGGAGACATGCTTCACCAAAGAGCTAGAGCAATGGCGCGAATCAGAATGATCGCGACAGGCTCTAGGTTCGATCAGTCTCGTCCGCCCCTCTCCCCCTGCCCAACCACCCGATACAGGGTACCTTGGGGTGCTTGGGCAGGGGGAGAGGGGCGGGTACGATCAACCGAAAAGCACAGCGTTTTGAGGGAGCCCATAGATGGTCGAGGTTGACCGGAATGCGTTGCGTGTCGCCCCCGGCGAGCTGCGTCGGCGGTGCGACCCGTCGCGGCTGACCTTTCGCAGCACCGCCGATCTCGATCCGACGATCGATCTGATCGGCCAGGATCGCGCCCTGGCGGCGGTCCGCTTCGCGGCGAGCATCGATCAGCCCGAGTTCAACCTGTTCGCGCTCGGACCGCCGGGCACGGGCAAGGCCACCGCCGTGCGGGCGCTGCTGAAGGCCAAGGCGCGCGGCGAGGCGATCCCGGGCGACTGGGTCTACGTCAACAACTTCGAGACGTCGCACAAGCCGCGGGCCATGCGGCTGCCGCAGGGCCGCGCCCGTAAGCTCGCGGACAGCATGGTCGAGGTCATCGACGAGCTGCGGACGGCGGTCCCGGCGATGTTCGAGAGCGAGGACTATCAGAACCGCCGCCGGGCCATCGACGAGCATGTGCGCGCGGCCCAGGAGGAGGCGTTCGAGGCGCTGCACGGCAAGGCGCAGGCCCAGGGCATCGCCATTCTGAAGACGCCCATGGGGTTCGCCATGGCGCCGGCCAAGGACGGCAAGGTGCTCAAGCCCGAGGCCTTCAACGAGCTGCCCGAAGCCGAGCGCACCGCCGTCGAGCAGAAGATCGCGGCGCTGCAAAAGGAGCTGGAGGCGCTGCTGCAGCACGTCCCCCGCCTGGAGCGGGAGCGCCAGCGCAACATTCGCGAGCTGAACGAGGAGCTGGCCGAGGTTGCCGTCCAGCAGACGCTCAGCGAGGTCGAGGAGGCGTTCGCCGATCTGAGCGACGTGCGCGAGCATCTGAAGGCGGTCGAGCGCGACCTGATCCGCAATGTGGCGCTGTTTCTGAGCGACGGCCAGGAGACGCCGGAAAGCGTCGTGAACCAGCCCCTCGACAGCGCGCGGGACGCGCGCTTCCGCCGCTACATGGTGAACGTCATGGTCGGGAACGACGACGGGGCCGCCGGCGCGCCGATCGTCCATGAGGACAACCCGACGCTCGGCAACCTGATCGGGCGCGTCGAGCACCTGTCGCAGATGGGGACGCTGGTCACGGACTTCCTCTTGATCAAGCCCGGCGCCCTGCATCGCGCCAATGGCGGCTATCTGCTGCTCGACGCCCGCAAGGTGCTGATGGCGCCGCTGAGCTGGGAGGCGCTGAAGCGTGCGCTCAAGGCGCAGGAGGTGGCGCTGGAGTCGCCGGCGGACCAGCTCGGCATCGCCGGCACGGTCTCCCTGGCGCCCGACCGCATCCCGCTGAGCGTCCGGGTCGTGCTGTTCGGCGACCGGAGCATCTACTACATGCTGAACGCGCTCGACCCGGAGTTCGGGCGCCTGTTCAAGGTCGGGGCGGATTTCGACGACACCCTCGACCGCACCGACGACAATGTCGACGCCTATGCCGGGCTGATCGCCTCGGTGGTGAAGCGGCACGGGCTGAAGCCGGTGGACGCCGGCGGCGTTGCGCGCACGGTCGACGAGGCGGCGCGGCTGGCGGACGACACCGAGAAGCTGACCCTGCATGTGGAGGCGCTCGCGGACCTGCTGCGCGAGGCGGACCATTGGGCCGGCCACGACGGCCGCGAGACGATCACCGGCGAGGATGTGAGCCGGGCCGTGCGCGAGCGCATCCACCGTTCCGACCGGCTGAAGGAGAAGGCCCAGGAGTCCATCACGCGGGGCATCATGCTGGTCGACACCGATGGCGCCGCGGTCGGCCAGATCAACGGTCTCAGCGTGCTCTCGCTCGGCACCTTTGCCTTCGGGCGCCCGAGCCGGATCACGGCGCGCGCCCGCATGGGGGCCGGCCGCCTGATCGATATCGAGCGCGAGGTGGAGCTTGGCGGCCCGCTGCACTCGAAGGGCGTGATGATCCTGCGCGGCTTTCTCGAAGGGCAGTTCGCCCATGAGGTGCCGCTGTCGCTCTCCGCGAGCCTGGTCTTCGAGCAGTCCTATGGCGGCGTCGACGGGGACAGCGCCTCGTCCGCCGAGCTCTATGCCCTGCTCTCGGCCCTGTCCGGACTGCCGCTCGCCCAGTCGCTTGCGGTCACCGGCTCGGTGAACCAGCATGGGCGGGTGCAGGCCATCGGCGGCGTCAACGAGAAGATCGAGGGCTTCTTCGACCTGTGCCGGGCGCGTGGGCTCACCGGCGGGCAGGGCGTGCTGATCCCGAAGTCCAACGTGGTGCATCTGATGCTGCGGGAGGACGTGGTGGCCGCGGTCGAGGCGGGCCAGTTCGCGGTGCATGCGGTGGAGACCATCGACCAGGGCATCGCGCTGCTGACCGGCGTCGCGGCGGGCGTGCGCGGGCCGGACGGGCGCTTCCCGGAGGGCAGCGTCAACGCGCGCGTGGAGGCGCGCCTGATCGCCTTCGCCGAGGCGCGGCGCAAGTTCGGCGCGCGCACGACGGATGGCGACGCGGAGAAGAGCGGAGACGTGGCGTGATGGCCGAGAGAGCGTCCAAGTCGCGCGGACGCGTCGTCCTGCAGATGCGGGGCGGCCGCGGCAGCCCGATCGCGCTGGAGGCGGCGTTCCGGATGGCGCGCTCGCTGGAGAGCGAGCTGGAGGGCCTGTTCGTGGAGGACGAGCATCTGCTCTCGCTGGCGGCGATGCCCTTCGCGCGCGAGGTCTCGTTCACGGGCCGGCGCACGCGGCCGCTCTCGGAGGACCTGGTGCGGCGGGAGATGCGCGCGGCTTCCGCGGCCATGCATCGCGAGTTCGAGCGGCTGGCGCGGGCGGTGGGCGTGCCGGCCCGCTACGACGTGGTGCGCGACGAGCCGGAACGTGCCCTCAGGAGCGCGTCGGCGGCGGCCAGCGTGCTGGCCATCGGCGAGCCGGTGACGGCGGCCGGGCGGGCCGAGCTGAGGGCGGTGACGGCGTGTCTCTCCGAGATGACGGCTTGCCTGCTCGTGGGCCGGGAGGCGCGCCGGGCGCGGGGCCGCATCGTCGTGGCGCTGGACGCCTTTGCCACGCTGCCGCCGCTGGTGCGGATGGCGGAGCGCATCGCGCGCGACGGCCAAGAGGAGATCGTCGCGGTGCTGGCCGGCGAGACCGTGGCCGACCGCGAGCGGGCGGTCGAGCTGGTGCGCTCCCTGGTGCCCGCGGTTGTGCCGCTGAGGATCGAGGCCGCGGCGGAGACGGAAGCGGCGCTCGGAGAGGTGGCACGCCGCCTCGGCGGCGGGCTGGTGATCGCCGGGCTCGGGGGCACGCTCCTGCCGGGCGAGGCCGAGGTCGTGCGCCTGACCGCCATGCTCGAATGCCCGCTGCTGCTGTCGCGCGGCGCGGGCGAGGAGGCTCAGCCCGACGAAGGCTCCACCAGCGCGCGCACGTAGCCGGGGAGCGCGAAGGCCGCCATGTGCACGTCCGGCGCGTAATAGCGCGTGGCGAGGCCGGCGGTGGCGAAGCGCGCGCTCAAGGTGGCTTGGTCGCGCTGCCTGAGATCCGGGTCGTCGCTGGCCCAGCCGAACGACATGGGGCCGCCCACATAGGTCGGCGTCGTCGCCAGATAGGCCCAGGCGTCGGCGAACAGCGCGCGGAA
>JAKSBI010000852.1 GCA_022361215.1 Hyphomicrobiales bacterium
GCCCACACTCGGCGGCGTCTGCCTCAATGTCGGCTGCATCCCGTCCAAGGCGCTGCTGCACGCCGCCAAGGTGATCACCGAAACGGAAGAGATGAGCGAGCACGGGCTGACCTTCGCCAAGCCGAAGCTCGACATCGACAAACTGCGCGGCTGGAAGGAGGGCGTCGTCAATCGGCTGACCGGCGGCCTCGCGGGCCTCGCCAAGCAGCGCAAGGTCGAGGTGGTGCGCGGCACCGGCGCCTTTGCCAGCCCGAACCTGCTCAACGTGACGGCCGATGACGGCAAGACCACCACGGTCTCGTTCGATCAGGCCGTTATCGCCGCCGGTTCCGAGGTGGTCGAGCTGCCCTTCATCCCCCACGACGACCCGCGTGTCATCGATTCCACCGGCGCGCTGGAGCTGGAGGACGTGCCCAAGCGGCTGCTGGTCATCGGCGGCGGCATCATCGGTCTGGAGATGGCCTGCGTCTACGACGCCCTCGGTTCCAGGATCACCATCGTCGAGCTGATGGACCAGCTTATCCCCGGCGCCGACAAGGACATCGTCAAGCCCCTGCACCGGCGCATCGAGAAGCGCTACGAGAAGATCCTGCTGAAGAGCAAGGTGACCGCGGTCGAGCCCGACAAGAAGGGCCTGAAGGTCACCTTCGAGGGTCCCGATGGCACCCAGGAAGACACCTTCGATCGTGTCCTGGTTGCGGTGGGACGCAGGCCCAATGGCGCCATGATCGGTGCCGAGAACGCCGGCGTCGCGGTCGACGAGCGCGGTTTCGTCCCCGTCGACAAGCAGCTTCGGACCAACGTGCCGCACATCTTCGCCATCGGCGATATCGTCGGCCAGCCCATGCTGGCGCACAAGGCCGTGCACGAGGGCAAGATCGCGGCCGAGGTGGCGTCGGGGCTGAAGAAGGCTTTCGATGCGCGCGTCATCCCTTCGGTGGCGTATACTGATCCGGAGGTGGCCTGGGTCGGCAAGACCGAGACACAAGCCAAGGCCGAGAAGATCAAGTACGGCAAGGGCGTCTTTCCCTGGGCGGCCAGCGGGCGCTCGCTCAGCCTCGCCCGGGACGAAGGCATCACCAAGCTGATCTTCGACGCGGCGACGGACCGCGTGATCGGCTGCGGCATCGTCGGCCCCAACGCCGGCGATCTCGTCGCCGAGGTCGCGCTGGCTATCGAGATGGACTGCGACGCCGCCGATATCGGCCTCACGATCCATCCGCACCCGACGCTCTCCGAGACCGTCGCTATGTCGGCGGAGGCCTTCGAGGGCACGATTACGGATCTCTACATGCCGAAGAAGAAATGACCGTCGAGCTTGCGCATAAGGCCTTTGGAGAAGACCGCCTGGGCCGGGAACCGGCGGTGGTCGTCCTGCACGGCCTGTTCGGCTCGTCGCGGAACTGGACCGCCATCGCCAAGCGTCTGTCCGAGCGGCGGCCGGTCTATGCGCTCGATCTGCGCAACCACGGCGCCTCGCCCTGGAGCGCGGAGATGGGCTACGAGGACATGGCCTCGGACGTGGCGGCCTTCGTCGAAGGCCAGAGCCTCGGCCCGATCGTCCTGATCGGGCACAGCATGGGCGGCAAGACGGCGATGGCCACGGCCCTGGGCCGGCCCGATCTGATCGCGCAGCTCATCGTCGTCGACATCGCCCCCGTCGACTATACGCCGGACTTGCGGGCCTATACGCAAGCCATGCTCGCCGTCGACCTGGCCTCCGCCTCGACCCGGTCGGACGTCGATGCCGAGCTGCAAGGCGCCGTGCCCGATCCCGGCATCCGCGCGTTCCTCTTGCAGAACATCGCGGCGGAGGACGGCGCCTTTACCTGGCGCATCAATCTGCCGGTCATCGACCGGGAGCTCGAGCGGCTGAGCCGCTTTCCGCCAGCGCTCGGCGGATCGCAATATGCGGGACCGACCGCTTTCATCTCAGGTGGGCAATCCGACTACGTGCAGCCGTCGCATCACGACGCCATTCGCGACGTGTTCCCCTCGGCCGCGTTCGAGGCGATCCCCGGAGCGGGCCACTGGGTCCATGCCGAGGCGCCGGAGCTGTTCATTCAGTCGGTCGAGCGCCACCTGGACGTTCAAACTCAGAGACTTGGATGACGTGCCATGGATAAGTCGGAGAGCGAGACCAACGGCCTTCCGAACCCGGAAAAGCTGGCAGAGGACTGGATGGCACTGGCGACCCGGAGCCAGGGCGTCGTACAGGCGTTCTTCGAGCGCCAGGACTCCCTGAAGGACGCCGCGCTGATCGACGTGGAGGGCGTAGCGAACGCCTTCCTCGAGCTGGGCCAGAAGATGATGACCGACCCCATGACGGCGGCACGGGCGCAGCTCGACTACTGGAAGAGCAGCGTCGAGCTGTGGCAGTCGATGATGGTGCGCATGGCCGGCAAGGAGACCGAGCCCGTTGCGCGCCCCGAGCGCGGCGACCGCCGCTTCGCCGACAAGGCCTGGAACGAGGAGCTGGTCTTCGACTATCTCAAGCAGTCCTACCTGCTGACGTCCGGCTGGGTGCGGTCGGTGGTCCGGGATATCGACGGGCTCGAAGACCGGGAGCGTGCCAAGGTCGACTTCTACACGCGCCAGTTCATGAGCGCCATGGCGCCCAGCAACTTCGCCGTGACCAATCCGGTGGTGCTGCGCGAGACTGCAGAATCCAAAGGTGAGAACCTGCTCTCCGGCCTGAAGCACATGCTGGGCGACATGGAGCGGGGCAGGGGCCGCCTGAAGATCTCCATGACCGACGAGTCCGCCTTCGAGCTCGGCAAGAACGTGGCCGCGACGCCCGGCAAGGTGGTCTATCAGAACGAGCTGATGCAGCTCATTCAGTACGAGCCTTCGACGCCCGAAGTGTACAAGCGTCCGCTGCTCTTCGTGCCGCCCTGGATCAACAAGTTCTACATCCTCGACCTGCAGCCCTCGAACAGCCTGATCAAATGGGCCGTCGACCAGGGCCATACGCTGTTCGTGATCTCCTGGGCCAACCCCAGCAAGACGCTCTCGCACAAGAGCTTCTCCGACTACATGCTGGAAGGCCCGCTGGCCGCGCTCGACGCCATCGAGACGGCGACGGGAGAGAACAGCGTCAATCTCCTGGGCTTCTGCATCGGCGGCATTCTGAGCGTCGCCACGCTCGCCTATATGGCGGCCAAGGGCGACAAGCGCATCAAGTCGGCGACCTTCCTGACCACCATGGTGGACCTGAAGGACATCGGCGAGGCCGCCGTCTTTATCGACGACGCGCAGCTCGCCCAGATCGAGGAGGCGG
The DNA here is from genome assembly GCA_022361215.1 of Hyphomicrobiales bacterium. Taxonomy (GTDB): domain Bacteria; phylum Pseudomonadota; class Alphaproteobacteria; order Rhizobiales; family Methyloligellaceae; genus JAKSBI01. The sequence goes on from JAKSBI010000852.1 coordinate 3,281, forward strand.
TCGACGAGACCGGCTATCTGGAAGGCCGGCGGCTTGCCAGCATTTTCAATATGATGCGCGAGAACGACCTGATCTGGTCGTTCGTGGTGAACAACTATCTGCGCGGCAAGGAGCCGATGGCCTTCGACCTCCTGTACTGGAACTCGGACTCAACCGCGTTGCCCGCAAAGATGCTGTCGGAGTTCCTGCGCAGGTTCTATCTCGACAACGGGCTGACCCGGCCGGGCCATATCGAGCTCGCCGGCCAGCCCATCGACATCGGCAAGATCACCACGCCGAGCTACTTCCTCTCGACCAAGGAGGACCACATCGCCCCCTGGACTTCCTGCTTTCCGGCGACCCGGCTGTTCGCCGGACCCGTGCGCTTCGTGCTCGGCGCCTCCGGCCACATCGCCGGCGTGATCAACCCGCCGGCCAAGAACAAGTACTGCTACTGGACCAACAGCGCCAAGACGGACGACCCGCTCGACTGGTTCGCCGGCGCCAA
>JAKSBI010000560.1 GCA_022361215.1 Hyphomicrobiales bacterium
AGCTTGCTTTCCAGCCGCTCGAACAGCGTCAGCGCATCGGCCGTGGCGCCGGCGAAGCCGGCGATGACGCCGCCGGTGCCGAGGCTGCGCACCTTGCGGGCGTTGGACTTGACGACGGTCTGGCCCAGGCTGACCTGGCCGTCGCCGGCGATGACGACCTTGCCGCCCTTGCGCACGGTCAGGATCGTCGTGCCATGCCAGATTTCGGATGACGATTGCGAATGAGACATGTCGATTGAGGTTCCTGCGGGGATATCGGCATCGGGAGCCTGCGAGTCAAGGCCCCGGTTAGCTTGAGTTAAACGCATTCCTGACAAGAAGTGGCTTTGCGATCAAGGAGCTGATAAACCGGCGCCGGGTCGGCCACATCACCATCTGAGCGAGTCGAAAGCCATGCGGACTGCCAGCATCGCGCGTGAGACCAAGGAAACGCGCATCGCCGTCACCGTCGAGCTCGACGGCACCGGCACGTTCGATATCTCCACCGGCATCGGCTTTCTGGATCATATGCTGGAGCAGCTTTCCCGTCATTCGCTGATGGACGTCACCCTGAAGGCCGAGGGCGATCTGCATGTCGACCAGCATCACACCACGGAGGATTCAGGCATCGCGCTGGGGCAGGCGGTGACGAAGGCGCTCGGCGACAAGACGGGCATCTGCCGATACGCTTCCGTTATGCTGCCCATGGACGAGACGCTGACGCGCGTCGCGCTCGACATCTCGGGCCGGCCCTATCTGGTCTGGAACGTCGCCTTCTCCCGCTCCAAGGTCGGCGACATGGACACCGAGCTGTTCCGCGAGTGGTTCCAGGCCTTCGCTCAGAATGCGGGCCTGTGCCTGCATGTCGAAAACCTCTACGGCGAGAACAACCACCACATCGTCGAGTCCTGCTATAAGGGCCTGGCGCGCGCGCTGCGCGAGGCGCTCTCGATCGACGCCCGGCAGCTCGGCATGGTGCCATCCACCAAGGGGCAGCTCGGCGACTGAACGGGCGAGGCCCCGCAACCGACGGATTCGACTCTCGTGATCACCTACAGCGTGCATGAGCCGCCGTGGTCCTCCGACACGCTTATCGAGCGCGCCGACCGGATCGTTTTCGTGAAGGAGGGCATCGCCTGGTGGGCCTTCGTGGTGCCGGTGCTGTGGCTGATCTACCAGAACATGTGGCTCGTGCTCCTCGGCTTCCTCGCCGTCACCATGGTCGTGAGCCTGTCCGTCGAGCTCTTGGGGCTCGGTGAGACGGCGGCCGGCTTCGTCCTGCTCGGCCTGCAATATCTGTTGGCGCTGGAGGCCAACGATCTCAGGCGCTGGACGCTCAGGCGGCGGGGCTTCGAGGAGGTCGGGCTGGTCACCGGCAAGCGGCGCGACGACTGCGAGTTCCGCTTCTTCTCGACCTGGCTGGCGGAGCGGCAGGCGGGCGATGCGGGCGGCCCAGTGCGGCCGGCGGTGCCTCCGGCGTCGTCCGGGTTCGGGCGCGGCGGCGCGGGCGACGATGTGGTGGGCGTCTTCCCGGGCGCCGGCGGCTGAGCCATGCACGTCGCCATCATCGACTACGGGTCGGGGAACCTGCACTCGGCGGCGAAGGCGTTCGAGCGGGCTTCGCGGGAGTCCGGCGCCGGCCTGGAGGTCAAGGTCAGCGCCGACCCGGAGGACGTGCGCAGCGCCGACCGGGTGGTGCTTCCGGGCGTCGGCGCCTTTGCCGACTGCCGGGCTGGGCTCCTGGGCGTCGACGGCATGCTGGAGGCGCTGAAGGCGCGGGTCGAGGACGACGCCCGGCCGTTCCTCGGCATCTGCGTCGGCATGCAGCTTATGGCCGACCGCGGGCTGGAGCACGGCGTCACCGAGGGCTTCGGCTGGATCGGCGGCGAGGTGCGCGCCATCGCGCCCAGCGACTCCGCCCTGAAGATCCCGCATATGGGCTGGAACACCATCGACGTCATCCACCCCCATGCGGTGCTGGAGGACATCGCCACGGGGCCGGACGGGCTGCACGCCTATTTCGTGCATTCCTACCATCTGGTGCCGAACGACAA
>JAKSBI010000171.1 GCA_022361215.1 Hyphomicrobiales bacterium
ATCTCCGACGCCATCGCCTTTACCGAGGAGGTGCCCATGAACGGCTTCGGTCTCATCCCCTTCCGGCGCGAGACGCGCATGTGCCGGTTCCGCAACCGCATCCCGGCGGGCACGAGCTGGACCTTCTCCATGGGGCTGGAGCCCGACGTGACCGCGGCGGGCGGGCGATGACCACGCCGGCCCTCTCGCTCGCCGAGCAGAGCCTTCAGCGCATCACGCAAGCGATCATCGCGCTGCAACAGGGGCGCTCGAACGCGCACGGCTCGTTCACGCTGGCGACCTCGCCCGCCACGTCGACGGTGGTCGACGCGCCCAACTGCGCCGAGGACAGCACGGTCCTGATCACACCCACCACGGCAAACGCCGCCAACATCCAGCGCACGTCGGACCTCTTCGTCACCGCCGGCACCAAGCAGTTCACGGTCACCCATGGCGCAACGGCCAACAGCGACTGCACCTTCAGCTACGCGATCCAGGGATAGCTCCGCCGCCGCCAAGGCTTTGGCGGACAAGCCGACCAGCGCCAGAGCTGGCCCGCCGAAAAGCGGGCCGGCCGGCCAGATCCCTGAAGCAGGCGGGCAAGCCCGCCGAAGCCTCGGCGAAGGCGGGTGGAAGCTCTACCGCTTCGCCGCGGAGGACCTGCGGGCCAGCCCCTGCATCTGGGCGCATTTCCGCGACGGGCCGCTGGCGCCGGCCTTCGCCCACGCCGACACGACGCCGGCGGAGGTGGGCGCGGCGCTCGCCGCCGGCCAGATGCAGCTCTGGTCCATCTACCGGCGCGGGCGGGGCGAGGACGGCGCCGTGGTGACCCAGCTCAACAACACGGTCCGCGGCAGGGAATGCCTCGTCTCCCTCCTCGGCGGGCGGGGCTTGCGGAACTGGCTGCACCTCCTGGCCGAGATCGAGGACTGGGCTCGGGGCCAGGGCTGCGTCGCAATCTGCGTCATGGGCCGCAAGGGCTGGAAGCGCGTGCTCCCCGACTTTCGCGAGACGGGCGTCATCCTGACGAAGGACATCTAGCTCCGGGCTGAGGCCACGCTGTTTGAGGGGCGCGTCCCGTCAAAACGCCTGTTCAAAAAGGGAATTGAGAGACAATGGCGACCAAACCACAACCGTTCTTGAGCTTTCCGCTTCGCCGGCCGGAGGCCTCGCCGCGCGCACAGGACACGCTGCTGGACCTCTTCCTCGATGGCGCCGCAGGCCCGGAGGCTGAGGCGGCTCTCCTCCGCCCGCCCTTCGGCTTCGGCCAGCCTGAGCGGAAACCGCTCGACACGGGTGTGGGCGAGAAATCCATGATGCTGCTGGGCGAGCTGATCAAAGCGGAGATGCAGCGCTCGGCCCGCACCAAGCCCGGCGGAATGAAGGCCGTCATTGCTGAGGAGATCGGCAATCTCCGACAGATGCTGCGCGACGGGCGATCCGTCGCGGATCGGCCGCCTACGACTCGCTTGAGGGTGCGGCCCGGCACTCCGGGGAGCGACGCGATTTTCGCGGAGGAGCAGCCGAGTCCGACGCCGCTTGGGGCTCCCGGAGCACAGCGGACCGGGGCCGTGTCGGGCCTGTTAAGCAATCTGCTGGCCGGGAGTGGCCCGAGATTTGAAGCGCAGGGCACCAGCAGTCCAGGTCGGCAGGCTCGGGTTGGGGTCGGAGGCATGGTGCCGCCTTCGACATCGACACCGAGCCAGAGCGAGCTGAACCGGCTGATGAGCCCCTCCCAATGCGCCGCATTGCTCTCTGAAGAGCACAGACTCGAGTTGGAACTGACGCCTCTGCTACCGCCTTTGCTCAACGAGGCCGCAATTCGGCGTGAGGAGGGGGAACTTGCAGACCTGAGGCTTCGCCTTCAAGAGGAGATGTCGAAGCCAAATCCCGACCGAGCCAAAGTTGCGAGACTTGAAGAAGAGATCAAGGAGACGCAAGAGTTCCTTTCCAGCCTGATGATGGCGTTTGACGAAGCCAACACCAAGGGCAAGCCGCTTCGGTCACGATTGCAGGAGCTGAAACGCTTGATTGAATCCGGTGGATGCCGCAGGGGGGCTTAGCGCCCGTGCCTGCCCGCACCCAGTTGGCTACCGCATGTGGCTATGGAACATCGGGTGGTAGGCCTGGGCAGCGCCAGCGTGGGAGCTTTGCCATCTCCGCATCGCCGACCTTGGCCGCCCGCTCGATTCGCTTCTGAACGGCCGGACGCAGGATCTGTCGGATGTGGGCATAGCGTTCAGCCGCATCTCGGACCACAAGGCCGCGTCGCCGCGCCCGCTCCAGCACGTAATACTCCGCTGTGAGTTGAAGGATCAGCCGCGTCGGTTCAGCCATGAGCGCCAGCAGGTCTCGTTGCGCGGCCTTGAAGTCTCTGGAAATGGCCAAATCATAGAGCGTCCTGACGCCTTGACACCACTGGGCCTGGGCCGGGTCATCGAACTCGTACAGGACGGAAGGTCCTATGAGCTGTGTGCTATCCACCGTATAGGGCGCCTTCCAGCGTCGCGCCAACTCGGCCCGCGCATAGTTCAGGCGACGATAGGCGGTGCAGCGGGCAAGACCCGGCTCGTGGCGCGGTGCAACGGTCATAATGAACGTGGTTTTCGCCAGGCCATTCCGTTCCAAAGCCAGGCGAAGGAAGGGATAGAGGCTCAGAAAACCTCGTTTTTGGAGCCGTAGTACCGTGCGACAGTCCCCTCTCTCCTGAGCAGCTAGCTCACGCACCCGATCAGCCTCTGATAGTCCTGCGGTGAAGGGCTTGGCCAGATAGGGTGCCCAGGGACTCTTCGAGCTGAGCCATACGTCGGAGAGATACCGGATGCGCAAACTGCTCTGCTTCGACGTCTCTTCAAGTGCTTTTAAGGACTCCAGGAACGCCGTCGCACGCGGATCCTCCACCGAGCCAGTGGTTTGGGCGGCGGTTTCCTGACCCCAGCAGATCAAAGCGATAGGGAGCACCAGCGCGGCCCAAAGC
>JAKSBI010000112.1 GCA_022361215.1 Hyphomicrobiales bacterium
CAGCTCCGGGCGCTCAAGCAGGTTGCGCATCTGGGCAGCTTTTCCCGGGCCGCCGACGCGCTGGGCCTGACGCAGCCGGCGGTCAGCGTGCAGGTGCGGCGGCTGGAGGAGGAGCTGGGCGTGACCCTGATCGAGCGCATCGGCAAGCGCGCGACGGCCACCGCGGCAGGTGCGCTGCTGCTGGAGCACGCGGAACGGGCGTTCGCGGAGCTGGAGCTGGCGTGCGATCGGCTGCGGGCGGTCACGGACCGGCTCGCGGGCGAGGTGCGCATCGGTGCCGGCGCCACCGCGACGATCCATCTTCTGCCCGAGCCGCTGAGCCGGCTCCGGTCGGAGCATCCCGATATCGAGTTCGGCGTCGTCACGGGCAATACGCCCGAGCTGGTCGAGGCCGTGGTGGCCAGCGATCTCGATCTGGCCATCGTGACGCTGCCGGTGGCGCACAGGGCGCTCGCGGCCGCGCCGTTCTTCGTCGATGCCCTCGTCGGCGTTGCACCGGCGGAGTTCGAGGCCGCGGGGCCGTTGACGCCGGCGGCGCTGGCGGCCCATCCGCTGGTGCTCTACGAGCGCGGTGGCCTGATCCGGCGTGCCATCGACGATTGGTTCCGCAGCGCGGATGTGACGCCCGCACGGCGTCTCGAGATCGGCGATGCGGAGGCCCTGAAGCGCATGGTGCAGGCGGGCCTCGGCCTGTCGATCACCTCGTCGATCTCCATCGAGGCGGAGCGCAGGGCCGGGTTGCTCAAACGGCTGACGCTGAAGCCCCGGCTCGAGCGGCAGCTCGCCTTCGTCTGGCGGCGGGACCGGTCGGACAATCCGCTGATCGCTGCCGTGCGGACCGTCCTGCAAGGGCGCGACCCGGGCGCGGACGGCGAAATGGGGCGGTCGGTGGAAATGTGAAGTCCCATGGCATCGGAGCCGTGATAGGGTCGCGGCACCGGGGCGAGCGAACTTTCAGGAGGTCGACAGCCATGAAAGGTTGGTTTGCCGTCGCTTGCGGCGCGATGCTGCTGGTTGGGATGCTGGCGTCCAGTGCCGATGCGCAACGCTATCGGCCGGGATATCAGATCGACAACGGGCCTTATGTGTTCTCGCGCACGACCACGAGCAAGAAGCCGAGACGGGGCTATTCGGGGTTCTATCCGGGCTACCCGCATCTCTTCTGCGACTACGAGCGCCATCCGGTGCGCTCCTGCGACCGGCGCGGGCGCTGCAAGGTGACCCGCTGGGTCATGAAGGAGTACTGCTACTAAATCAGCGGTGGCGGGAGCGGACGATCTCGGTGTAGTCGGCCAGCTCGCCGCTGATCTCGACCTCGTAGGGCGGATTGGCGGGCGAAAGGCTGCGCAGGCGCGCCGGCAGCCGTTCGATCTCCTTGCGCGCGTAGTCGCGGATGGTGTTCAGCTCCTTCGTGACGCCGGGGAACCGGGCGCCGTGGCGCATGACGGGCTCCAGGAGGGGACGGCCCTCCAGCTCCTCGTCGAGGCGGGCGATGACGTCCGATTTCGCGGTGCCGTCCAACTCGTGCCGGAAGACCTGCTTGCGGCCGGGATAGATCGGCTTGTCGGGTGAGAGCTTGACCCGGCCGACGCCGCCATAGGCGCAGAGCTTGTAGACCAGGTCGAGGGACGGGGCGTCCTCGGAGACGCCCATGGCCGTGCCCACGCCGAAGCCGGTGAAGGGAGCCTCGTCGGCGACGAGCTTGGCGATCTCGTATTCGTCCAGGCCGCCGCTGCCGATGATGCCGATCTGCCCCAGGCCGGCCGCGTCCAGGCGGGTGCGCGCCTCCTTCGCGAGATCGGCGAGGTCCCCTGAATCGATGCGCACCGCGCGCACCCGGAACTCCGGGCCGAGCTCTTCCGCCAGCGTGATCACATTGTCGATGCCGGCCAGGGTGTCGTAGGTGTCCACCAGCAGGATGGTGTCCGGATGGCTGCGCGCGAAGGTCCAGAACGCCTCGCGCTCGCTGTCGAAGGCCTCGACGTAGCTGTGGGCCATGGTGCCGGCGACGGGCAGCCCGTAGCGATAGCCGGCGAGCACGTTCGAGGTCGCGGTCACGCCGGCGATGTGGAAGGCGCGGGCGGCCTTCAGGGCCGCGTCGAGCCCGTGCGCCCGGCGTCCGCCGAAATCGATGATGGCGCGGCCCTCGGCGGCGTGGATGACGCGGGCGGCCTTCGAGGCGTGCATGCTCTGCACGTGGATCTGGTTCATGACGAAGGTTTCGACGAGCTGGGCCTCGGCGATGGGCGCCACCACCTCCAGGATCGGCTCGTCGGCGAAGACCGGCGTGCCCTCCGGCACCGCGTAGACATCGCCGTCGAAACGGAACTGGCCGAGCCAGGCCAGAAACCGCTCGGAAAAGCCGCCGAGCGACCGGATATAGGCGATGGCCTCGTCCGAGAACCGCACCGTCTCCAGGTAGTCCAGCACGTCCGAGAGCCCGCAGGCGAGCACATAGTTGCGCTTCTCCGGGAGCCGGCGCAGATAGAGAGAGAACACGGCCTCGCCCGTCAGCCCCGCGTCGAAATAGGACTGGAGCATGGTCAGCTCGTAGAGGTCCGTGAAGAGCGCCAGATCGTCCGGCGTGATCGTATAGACCGCCTTCTGCATCGCGGACGTCCAAAGACTCCCAAGAATCGCGTTCCCTCGGCGGAGTCTATCGGGGAATCAAGACGCTAACGCAAGTGCTGACGACACGCATCCGTGGGGGAGGGGCGTCCAAATCTTAGGCGCGTCGTCAGTACCACACGCCCGGCCAGCGATAGCGTGGGCCCGGCCGCATGGCCACGAAGCCGTGCAGCAGCTCGTCGGCGGACATCCCGCTGGGCAGGCGCAGCGGCGGCAGCTCGGGACGCCTCAGCTCCAGCAGGCGGCGCACGCGCTCCGCGGTCGGTGGATGCGAGCGCAGGAGCGAGGGCTGCGGGATGCGCCGGCCGGGCATCAGCATGTCCTCCCAGAACCGGCCCTGATAGCGCTCCAGCTTGTCGAGCGCCGAGGCGAGCGCGGTCGGATCGCCGGTAAGCTGCGCGCCCTCCAGATCGGCGTCGTACTCCCGGGCGCGCGAAAGCCCGAGCTGCAGCAGGCTGCCGACGGTCGGCGCCAGATAGAGCAGCACCGCCGCCTGCCAGGGCACGACCGCCTGGCCCACCAGCAGCGTCAGCACCAGCAGGACGATGCCCGCCCACGACATCAGCTGCGTCAGCCGGCTGAAGGTGTCGGCCAGTCCCATGATCCAGAGGTCGTTGTTGCGGACATGGCTGATCTCATGGGCCATGACGCCCGCCACCTCGCGCAGGCTGAGCCGGCGCAGCAAGCCTTCGGTCACGGCGATGGAGGCATCGTCGGGCCGGCCCACGGCGAAGGCGTTCAAGGCCGCGCTCGGCACCACATAGAGATTGGGCACGGCCGGCAGCTCGGCGCGGCGCGCCAGCTCTTCGACAAGCCGGACGAGCGGGCCGCCGCGGCGGCGGTCCACCGGCCGTGCGCGGTACATGCGCATGACCATCTCGGGCGCCATGCGCGGCCCGAGCAGGATCGTCATGGCGGTTGCGATCAGCACGTAGAGGAGGCCGATCCAGCCCCACAGAATCCAGGCGCAGACACTCATCAGCAGGCCGAGCCCGCCGATCAGGACGACCGAATGGATCAGGTTCCGGCGCTTGTGCGCGCGGCTGGCGGCGGGATCGAGATAGCGGCTCATGGCGTGTCTCGGACGTTCGGATCTGCCTGGGCAGTGGTCGCTGCGGCCCTGCGGCTTGTCTCACTATATGGTGCGTCATGGCGCGGAGAGAAACGGGCTCCCGCAGGCGCCGCGCCGTTGCCGAACCTTGCCTCGGGCGCAATCTGCACGGTCATTGTGTTGCATTGGTGCCACATGGTGCCGCTAACTTAATCGTCAGACGACGGATTTTCTTCACTTGGGGTTGCAAACTCCGATACCATTCCCGCAGGTTTCATCGTCGATGCGCAACAGCGAAGA
>JAKSBI010000140.1 GCA_022361215.1 Hyphomicrobiales bacterium
CCCTCGACGACGGCCGTCGCCTGAGCGATGACGGCGCCGCTGATCGCCGCCAGGCTGGCCCAGCCGCCGAGGCCGAAGACCAGCAGGCCGCAGACGAGCAGGCCGAACCGGCTGTAATAGCGGATCGGGTCCTCGGCATGGCTCGTCCGGGCGCCATCTCGGGCGGCGTGCGCCGGATCGAGGGCTTTGCGGGGCGCCGGGCTGCTCGTTCGCCTCGGCACGATCTCCCGCCGGCCCCGGAGAGCGTCGGAGAACATCCCGCCATCGTCCTGCATGTCTGCCTCCATCGCCGGGGGCGCGCGCTCCCACGGGCCCATCTGTCGCCGGTGGCTGCCCTATGCGGGCTGCTCTGCCGGGCGTATGTGCGCCGCCCGCCGGGACGGGTCCTGCAGCGCGGTCTTTCCAGCCGCTCGCGGCAGCGGCGTCGTCGTCCCGCCCAAGACCTGGTTGCGCGGCCCGAGCGCGACTTGCCGGCCGTTCTTCAGCACCAGCAGCAGGTCGACGACCTGTATCGCGCTTGGCCGGTGCGTGATGACGACAAGGCTCGCCCCGCGGCTCTTGAGCGCGCGGAGCGCGCCCTCGAGCGCCGTCTCGCCGACCGCATCCAGGTTGGAGTTGGGTTCGTCCAGCACCACGAAGACCGGATCCCCGTAGAGCGCGCGCGCCAGTCCGATGCGTTGGCGCTGGCCGGCCGACAAGGTCGCGCCGCTGTTCCCGATCGACGTCTTATAGCCGTGAGGGAGCTTCAGTATGAGATCGTGGGCATTGGCGTGCGAGGCCGCGCGAAGGACGCTCTCCGGACTGGCGTTCGGGTCGAAGCGGGCGATGTTCTCCGCGATGGTCCCGGCGAACAGCTCGACGTTCTGCGGCAGATAGCCGATAGCCGGGCCGAGCTGCGCCATGCCCCATTGCGCGATCGGGGCGCCGTCGACGCGCACGGCTCCGGCCGAGGTCTGCCAGGTTCCGACCAGGGTGCGCGCCAGCGTCGACTTGCCGGCGCCCGAGGGGCCGATCACGCCGAGCGCCCGGCCGGGCTCAAGCTTGAAATTCACGCCTTGCAGGATGGGCCGGCCGCTCTGGCGGTCCAGCACCAGCAGGTTCTCGGCGTGGATGAAGCCGCGCGGCCGCGGAAACGCCATCTCGGCGTCTCCGCTTGACGCCTCTCCAACGACCTCTTTCAGCCGCTCGTTGGCCCTGCGAAAGGACTGGAAGCTGCGCCACTGGCCGATGGATTGCTCGACGGGCGCCAGGGCCCGGGACATGATGATGGAGGCGGCGATCATGGTGCCGGGCGTGATCTCCTGCCTGACCGCGAGCCAGGCGCCCACGGCAAGCATCGCGGACTGCAGAAACAGGCGCATGACCTTGGAGCTCGCCGAGATCGTCCCGGAACGGTCATTGGCCAGGTCCTGGGTGGAGAGCGCCTTGCGGTGCAGTTGCAGCCAGCGCGCGCGGAGGAACGGGCCCATGCCCATGGCCCAGGCGGCCTCGGCGTTGCGCCGGGTCTCCTCGGCAAAGGCGTGGGCGTCCATATTGGCCTGCGCCGCCTCCTTCGATCGATCCCGGGTCCGTAGCTCGTTGGTCAGCGCCAGCCCGAAGAGCATCAAGGCGCCGAGCGTCGCGAAGACGCCGAGCCAGACATGCAGAAGAAAGATCACGGCCAGGAAGACCGGCGCCCACGGCATCTCGAACAGGGCCAGGGGGGCGGGGCCCGACAGGAACTGCCTGAGCGTGTCCAGGTCCCGCAGCGGCTGGGCCGGACCCGCCGCCGACGGTCCGAGGCCCAGTGCGACGGTCCTGTCGAAGATGGTGCCGGCGAGCTGCTCGTCGACGCGCCGGCCGATGCGCGCCATCAGCCGCGCGCGCACGAACTCGAGCAGCCCCATCATGGCGAACAGAAAGGCGACGAGCAGCGTCAGCGCCAGCAGGGTCGGCATGCTGCGGCTGGTCAGCACCCGGTCGTAGACCTGCAGCATGAACAGCGGCCCGGTGAACATCAGCAGGTTGATGCAGCAGCTGAACACGCCGATGTTGACCAGGCCGCTCCGGCACGTCCGGTAGGCCTCGGCAATGTCGTCGCATACCGCCGTGCTCTGCACGCTCCGCCCCATGGACTGGAACCCCTGGCTCGCGGCGCCCGGCCCGCAGGCCGGGCGCAAAGGCATGGGACCCCTAGCTCAACAGGCCGTCGTCTGTGACCAGCGAAGCGACGGCCGGACCGGCGCCGTCCGGATCGGGATCGAAGCTGGCGCCGATGAAATCGCTGTCGCCGAGGTCGCCTGCCTGGACGTTTTGCAGCGTGACGGTAACGTCGCCGACGCTGACCACCGTGTCGCCGCCCTGCTGGCTGAGCTCGATCGTAATGCCGTCCTGGAATTGCGAGACGTCCAAGGTGTCGAGACCGGTCTGGAAGTCGCGGATGATGTCGTTGCCGTCGCCGGCGGCGAACACGAACCGGTCCGCGGCGGCGTTGGTGTCGATGGTGTCGCCGCGCAGCACGTCGTCGCCGCGGCCGCCGACCAGCACATCGCTGCCCGACGCCACGCCCGAGCCGAGCGCGCCGCCCTCGTCGCCGTTCAGGACGTCATTGCCGTCCCCGCCGAGCAGGATGTCGTCGCCTTGCAGGCCCCAGCCGCGGTCGTCGCCGGCCCCGAGGTCCTGGAAGTCGTCGCCGTCGAACCCAACCGAGGAGTCGTTGCCGCCGAACGAGCGGATGATGTCGTCGCCGGTGTCCCCATAGGCCGAGCCGTCGACGCCGTCGGTGCCCGTCACCGTGAAGCTCCCGCTGGCGGGATCGAAGGTCCGCAGGAAGACGGGCGATGCCGCCGCCGGCGCGCCCGCAGGCGCCGCCGGAATGCCCGCGCCGTCGGCGACCGGCCCGGGGCCAGGCGCGACCGGGGGCGGATCGACGGGCCCCGGATCGACCGGATCCGGGTCCGGCACCACGGGCGGTTCCGGATCCACCGGGGCGGGGTCCGGCGCGGGCGGGGTGCCGCCGCCGTCCGCCACCACGCCGTTGAAGGTGACGCCGATGAAGTTGTCGGCCGCCAGGCTCGCCGCGCTCACGCCTTGCAGCGTGACGGTGACGTCGCCGACGCTGACGATCGTGTCGGCGCCGGCCTGGCGCGCTTCGGCCGTCGGGTTGCCGCCGAACTCGGTGAAGTCCAGCCGGTCCTCGCCGGCGTCGAAGGCTCTGACCGTATCGTCGCCGTCTCCGGGGGCGAAGACCAGGCGATCCGCCCCGGCGCCGCCGTCGAGCGTGTCGTCGTCGCGGCCGCCGACCAGCACGTCGTCACCGGTGCCGCCGTTCAAGACGTCGTTGCCGGCGCCGCCGAGCATGATGTCGTCGCCGCTGAGCCCCCAGCCGCGGTCGTCGCCGGCGCCGAGGTCCTGATAGTCGTCGCCGGCGAAGGCCACGGAGGAATCGTTGCCGCCGAAGGCGCGGATGATGTCGTCGCCGTTCTCGCCATAGGCCGAGCCGTCGACGCCGTCGGTGCCCGTCACCGTAAAGCTCCCCGTGTCCCGGTCGAGCTCGCGCAGAAAGACCGGCGAGGCGGCCGCCGGCGTTCCCGGAGGGGCTGCCGGAATGCCGAACCCGCCGGCGATCGGCCCCGGCGCCGGGGGATCGGTGGGTGCCGGGTCGGGCGTCGGGTCGTCGCCCCCGGAGACCGGGGGCTCCACGGGATCGGGCGTGACCGGCGGCGCGGGCGGCTCGGCGGGCGGCGTCGGGGTGGCGGGGGCATCGTCGCGCGCGCCGAACGGCCGGTCGACGGTCAGGGTCGCGTCGGTGACGAGCGGCGGGACGTCGCCGGCGATCAAGGCTTCGATGGACGGCGCGTCGAAACCGCCGAACTGCTCGATGAACTGGACGTTGGAGGTGCCGATCTCATCGGCCGACGCGACGCTGTTGATCAGGAAGTCCAGCGTGCCGAAGGCGCCCCGCAGATGGGCCGAGGCCAGGATGCCGGTCAGGGTCAGCTCCACCTGCGTGACCGAGCCGTCGGTGTCGGTCACCGTGATGGTCCGGCCGATGAAGTCGTCCAGGCCCTGGCCGCGGGCCGCGAGCCCCGTCTCGATACGCTCCAGGTTCAGCGCGAACGCGTCCAGGATGACCTGCTCCTGCACATTCGTCTTCAGCTCGTCGAGCGAGTCGACGCCGTTCTTGCCGGTGAAACTGCCGGAGAAGTCGTTCGTGAGGTCGCCGTCGAACTGGTAGTAGCCGAGATCGATCAGGATCGCCTCGCCGAACTGGTAGCCGACGAAACCGAGGAAGTTCTCGGAGCTGTATTGCAGATCCGTGAGGGTCAGCTCGCCGGCCTCGAAGGCGTCGAAGCGGTCCTGGCCCACCTGCTCGACGACGGCGGCCCGATTGAATTCGATGCGCGCCTCGCTGACGCCCGATTCGAACTCGCGCAGCGCGTTGAGAAAGTCGGCAAAGCTTCCCGTGTTCATTCGGTGTTACTCCTCTACGCTGAGAAAACGACATCGTCCCGGGGACTTCTCCGCGAGACCGTGAAGCTGCCGCGGGCAATGGCGGCAGTCGAATTGGCTACAGGGGTGTGCGCATCGGCTCACACCCGTGCCGTCCGGCAGGAGGGCTCCCTCCCGGTCGACAGGGGTCGGGCCCGAAGCGACCGATCACCCGCGTGACCGCGCTTCGCACCAATAGATGTTATGTATTTCGCCTTTTGACCAAGTAGAGCCTTCCCAAGAATCCATCGGGTAGCCCATTGATCTCGGCCAGCGGTCTCAATTGGAATTGAGGGGCTGGGATCGGCGATCAATCCCCGTCTTCAACCATGGTTTGCAACGCTAAAGCGCAACTTCGACGGCAGTTGGTTGAAACTGGGACCATAGTTTGTCGCCCGCCGAAACGGCCCGCGACGGTCATGGCGGCAGGCTGCGGACAGCTCGGTGGAGACCGCATAAACCTCTGATAATAATGATATTTCTGAGGCGATAAGCAGGACGTGCTGCCTTGCGCGTGCCGGCCCGCGGCCGCGCTCCCGTCGTCGACCGATCGTATTCGGATAAAATTATCCGGAAATTCTCGTGCGCCGTTTGACTTCAAATAAAACGTTGCCCGCTAAAGTTCAGCTTTCCAGGCGCGACTTAAACCTTCCCCTTTGGCTCTTGCCTAAGGTTGCGCCCGACCCAACGGACGTCTTCAGGGATCACAGGTGAGACATGGAACAGGTCGAGGCCAGAGTGGCGCCATATGCGGGTCGTGACGGAGCGTTCCGGCTCCTTGCTCTTTTGGCGGTGGCGGTCTTTGCCGGCCATGTCGGCATCGGCCTCGTGCTCGAAAGCCTGCGGATCGATCCGGGCGTGACGACCTATGCGGCGAGCGCGCTGGCGCTGACCGCGCTTCTGTTCGTCGTGCTCTACAACGGCCTCTTCAAGGACATCGAGGGCCGCAACCAGCTACTGACGGACAACGCCAGCCAGCTCAGGGCGGCGCATGACTGGCTCGAGCAGCGCATCGAGGCCCGCACCTACGAGATGCAGGAGACCAACCAGGCGCTCGAGCGCACCATCGTGCGGCTGTCCAGCCGGCAGCGCGAGATGGCCGTGCTCGGGGAGATGGGCAACCTGTTCCAGGCCTGCCGCACCGTCGAGGAGGCCTGCGACGTGGCGCGGGACCAGCTCCGCCGCCTGTTCCCCAAGCTCTCCGGCGCGCTCTATCTGATGAGCCCCTGCTGCAAGGAGCTCGACCGGGTGGCGCAATGGGGCGAGGCCGACGGCCTGCCGCACGACTTCCGGCCCGACGATTGCTGGGCGCTGCGCCGCGGCAAGCCGCACGAGGTCGGCGGCGAGCAGCTGGCGGTCGCTTGCCATCACGTGGATGCGGCGAAGGCGCCGTGGCACCTCTGCCTGCCCATGACGGCGCAGGGCGAGGCGCTGGGCCTGCTCTACCTCCAGTCCGCGCAGCGCCCTGCCGAGGCGGCGGCCGGCGAGGACCGGGACGAGGACGATCGCGCCGGGTTCTATGCCGCCGTCGCCGACAGCGTGGCGCTGGCCTTCGCCAATCTGCGCCTGCGCGAGACCCTGCAGCACCAGGCCCTGCGCGACCCGCTGACGGGCCTGTTCAACCGCCGCTACCTCATCGAGACGCTGGAGCGCGAGCTGCACCGCGCCGAGCGCTCCGAGCAGCCGCTCTCCATGGTCATGCTCGACATCGACCACTTCAAGGCCTTCAACGACACCTACGGCCACGGCGCCGGCGATGCCATGCTGGAGGCGGTCGGCAGCCTGCTCCGGGCACGCACCCGCGTCGGCGACATCGCCTGCCGCTACGGCGGCGAGGAGTTCGCCATCGTGCTGCCGGGCGCGCCGGCCGACATCACGCTGCGCCGGGTCGACGCCCTGCGCAAGGAGATCCAGTCCCTCACGGTTCAGTATCGGGGCAACCCGCTGTCGCAGATCACCGTCTCGGCCGGCGTCTCGGTCTATCCGATACACGGGCCCGATCAGGAATCGCTGATCCATGCCGCCGACCAGGCGCTCTATGCCGCCAAGCAGAAGGGCCGCAACCG
>JAKSBI010000792.1 GCA_022361215.1 Hyphomicrobiales bacterium
GGAATACGTGGCACGCGGCGTGCTGGACGTCTTCTATACCGCCGACGGCGCCTTCGACTGGCTGCCCATGGGGATGGCCGTCGCGGGCCTCGTTCTCGGCATCGTCATCGGCGCCACGCCCGGCCTCAACGGCCCCTTCGCCATGGCGTTGGCCCTGCCGGTGCTGATCTCCGTCTTCGGCCATTCCGACGAGGCGCTGCTGCCGATCCTGGGGTTTCTGATCGGCATCATGAAGGGGGCCACCATCGGCGGAGCCGTGCCGGCCATCCTGTTCAACACGCCGGGCACGCCCGATGCCTTCCTCACGACCCTCGACGGCCACCCGATGGCCAAGAAGGGGCAGGGCGTCAAGGCGCTGAAGATCGCCCATTTCAGCTCGGTCAGCGGCGACACGTTCAGCGACATCGTGCTGTTCCTCACGGCACCCGTTCTCGCAGTCATGATCGAGCGGGTCCTCGACCTGCCCGAGAAGTCGGCGCTCATCATCCTGTCGCTCTCCTTCATGGCCGCCGTCGCCGGCAAGTCGCCGCTCAAGGGCTTGACCGTCGGCGTGCTCGGCATGCTGCTCGCGCTTATCGGCAGCACGCTTTCGGGGCACGGGCCGCGCATGACCTTCGGGATCGCCGCGCTGGGCAACGGGCTGCCGCTGACATCGGCCATCCTCGGCGTGCTGGTCCTCTCCGAGGTGCTGGTCGGGATCGAGGAGATGGCGCGTGCCCGCATGGCACGGGTCGCGACACTCGCGCGTTTGCCCGAGGGCGACAGGCATTTCGGTTGGCGCGACATCCGACGTCTCCTGCCGTGTATCGGGAGATCGGCCGTCATCGGCACGCTCGTCGGCGCCCTGCCGGGCATCGGCACGACCCTTGCGGCCACGCTCGGCTACGACGCGGCGCGGCGCTTCTCGAAGCATCCAGAGAAGTTCGGTACCGGCATCCCGGAAGGCGTGGCCGCCACGGAGGCGGCCAACTCGTCCGTCTCCGGGGCAAATCTCATTCCCGTCATGAGCCTCGGCATTCCGGGCAACTTTGCGGCCGTGTTCCTGATCCTCGCCGTGGAGTCCGTCGGGAACTTCACCCTCGGCCCGTCGGTGTTCCGCTTCACCGAGATCAAGGAGATCGAGGGCTACGGCACGGTCATCAACAAGGATCTGGTCGTCGCTTTCGCCATTTTCACGCTGATGGTGATCGTCAATCTCTGCAACTGGACCATCGGCGGCTGGTTCCTGCGCTCGCTCGGCGTGCTGGCGCGGGTGCCGAAGTCGATCATGCTGCCCGTGGTGCTGACGATCACGCTGACCGCGGTCTACGCGCAGGACGGGGGCTTCGTCGCCATCTGGGTCGTCGTCGTCTTCGGCGCCATAGGCTATGTGCTGCGCAAGCTGGACGTCACCATCCTGCCCTTCGTCATCGGCTTCCTTCTGGCGCCGAGGCTGGAGGAGTTGGTCCGCGGCGGCTATTCCGCATCGGGTGGGGACCCGCTGTTCCTGCTGAAATCGCCGATCGCGATGGTGTTTCTCGTCCTGGCGGTTCTCGTCGTGGTGCTCGCCGGGCGCCGCTCGGTGTCGAAGCCCGCAGCGCAGTGAGCGCGCGGCATTTGCCGGAGCGAATCTCGCGGAGGTGGGGAGGGGGCCTGAGCCCCGTGTGCGGGCGCGACCTTGAAGAAAGCACGCGGTCGCGCCCGGAAACAGGTGTGTCAGATGCGGCGGACGATTTCCGCAATCGTGGGAGACTCGGCGTCCGCCATGCTGCCGGTGACGGTCGTCGTGGCATGCGCGACGCCGTTGCCGGTCAGCTCCAGGGGCTCTGCTGTAAGCTCCGGCTCGATCTCGGCAAGCGTCATCGGACGCTCGAGCTCGAAGGGCTCGACATCGGCCGTGTGCGTCGCCTCGATCTGCTTCATGTAGGAATCGGTCGACTCCGCATCCAGCGGCGGCAGGGCCTTGGTGGCGGTGGCCTGGCCTTGATCCGCGGCGCGGCGCAGGGCCTCGGTTCGCAGCCGGCGCTGCTCCCGGTCGGCATACCAGTCGTCGACCAGCGTTTCCAGCAGGCGGATCAGCATGTCGGCTTCTTCCGGCAGCGTCGGTACCATGCGTCGTGCATCTTCCGTCATGGCCTGTCCGATGTTGCCGAACTTGGTGGCAATGCCGATGGACTCGACCGTCTCCGGCGGCATCTTCGCCGACACGAGATTGATCTCCATGTCGAGCGTGCCCCTCTGCGCCTTCGGGATGTTCCAGAAATCGCGCACCATCTGCTGCAGGCAGAACCGCGAAATGGTCGAAGATGCGTCGGGGCTGATCTCCGAAACGGCGCAGGCCTGATAGTAGGCCTCCTTGATGTGCTCCGGCACATAGTCGGGAAGCCGCCGCGCTCTGGTGCGAGACGACCGCGACCAATTTCCAATTTTCATGTAGCTTTTCATAATTTTCACGCCAGCATCTTTTTAGGGATGCCGAAGAACTTGAGCGAAACGGATTATGTGGTCAAACTCAAAATCGTTTAACCTTAATTGGAAAGATTAATATACAGGACGGCTAAGGATGGAAAAGGGGAGATATGAGCCGCTTTCTGTGCGTTTTTTCTTTTCGTTGACTGTTGATCTAACCTGCATTGCCTGCGCCCAAGGCGTTGCATCCGGTTGCCTGAGGGTTGTGGGGATTGACGGATACGCGTTCGGCACAGGCCAAAGCGCCACCACCTCCGCCGATGAAAAAAAGGCGCAAGACCGGCTCGGCCCCGTCGCTCGGGCAACGAGTGGCAGGGCCACCGCGTATCGAAGGACCGCCCCGACCGGTCAGGGACAGCGACCGAGACGGCGGGCATTGAGCGCCGTGCCGAACCGGTCGAACTCGACCTGCACCCGCCGGCCGTTCCGGCAACCCTCCAGATAGAGGGTGACGCCGGTGGTGCCGCGCTTCTTGAAGTCGTCGATCAGCTTGCCGATGCGGGGCGATTTGCAGGGGCCGAGCACTCTGTCGAAGAGCGTCTCCCCATAGGGCGAGAACTCGATCCGGAGGCGCTCATCGCCCTGGCAGGCTTCCACCACGTGGCCGCGGGGTCCGCTTTCGACGAAGCGAATTCTCCTGAAGCCTTCGGCGCGCAGCTTGTCAGCGAGTTGGTCGCGGGAGAGGGAGGTCGGGCAGCGCCCGATCTCGCGCCGGTCGCGAATGTCGCCGAAGCGGTTCAGGGCGATCTCGAAGCGAATTCCCTTCTTGCAGGCCTCGGCCCCGTAGCGTGGCAGCACGTCGTCGGTCACCCTGACGCGCGTGAAGCCCTTGCGCTCCAGGACATCGGCAATGCGTCGCGGATCGATCGGCGGCGCGCACTTGCCGATGCGCTCCTCGCGCTGGATGCGGCCGCTGCCGACGACCACCAGCCTGACCCGGTCCCGCTTGCGGCAGGCCTTGGCGATGAAGGGCGGCGGCGGCCTGTCCGCGAAGTCGATCCGGTTGTAGCCGCGCGAGCGAAGCCGGGCGGCCACTTCCTGGCGCGTCAGCAGGTGGCGGCATCGGCCGAGCGGCTGCAACTCGCGCACATCGCCGAACGGGCTGACGCTCATGCGCATGCGATCGCGCCCGCGGCAGGCGGCGCCCCGGTAGGCGTCATCGGGCATCTGCTCCAGATGGATCTCCCGATAGCCGCGCTTGCGCAGAATGTCGCGCGCCTCGCCGAGGGTGATGCGAACGCGGCATTCGCCGATCTTCCCGGCGCTCTTGATCCGGCCGCTCGGTGCGACTTCCATCTGATAACGGACGCCGTTCTTGCAGGCCCTGACACGCGCCTTCGTCATGCCGCGATAGAAGATGTCGATCTCGGTGTAGCCGTTCCGCCTGAGGGATCTCATCACGGTCGCGTCCGAGACCCCGAAATCCAGCCGCAACTGCGCCAGACGAACCCCTTCTGTCCCGGCTGTGGCCGTGGACATGTCCGCACCTGCCGGGCCAGCCGGAAAGGTCGTCGCCGCCGCGAGCCCGAGACCCGCACACAAAGAGATCGCCGCTAAACGTTTCAAGAGGCATCCTCCCACCTTCGAGACCGCAAAGTCGACGGCGATGGTCCCACAGATTCGGGTTCCGGCAAAGACTGGCCGGGCAGCGGACCGATGGATCGGCACGCGACCGGAACCGGAATTTGAGGCAGGCACCGCCCCGCTCACCGGCACACTATGAACGACCGGCAAGACAATGTCGTGGCGCGGTGCCGGCCAGGTCTTGCGCAAGCCTCGGTCCGCTGCCCCGTCAGGCGGGCAGGGGCCGATAGAGAACCTCTCTGACCGCCGCCATGATGTCATCCTGGATCGGCACCACGGCCCGCTCCAGCTTGTCGTTGTAAGGCATCGGCACGTCGCGGCCGCAGACGCGCGCCACCGGGGCGTCGAGCCAGTCGAAGGCTTCTTCCATGATCCTGGCCGCGATCTCGCCGCCGATGCCGCCGGTCTTCCAGGCCTCGTGCACCACGACGCAGCGGTTGGTCTTCTTCACGCTTTCGACGATAGTGGGCACGTCCAGCGGCCGCAGCGTGCGCGGGTCGACCACCTCCACCGAGATGCCGTCGGCCGCCAGCTTGTCCGCGGCCGCAAGCGCGCGCTCGACCATCACCGCCGTCGCCACGACCGTAACGTCCGTGCCCTCGCGCTTCACGTCCGCCTTGCCGATCTCGATCTCGTAGGACTCTTCCGGGACGGGAGCGTCCTGGCCGAGATAGAGCAGCTTGTGCTCGAGGAAGATGACCGGGTTGTCGTTGCGGATCGCCGCCGTCATCAGCCCCTTGGCGTCATAAGGCGTCGAAGGGGCAATGACGACCAGGCCCGGCACATGGGCGAACCAGGCCTCGAGCGACTGCGAGTGCTGCGCGGCGAGGCGCACGCCGCTGCCCTGCGGTCCGCGGATGACCAGCGGCACGGTCGGTTCGCCGCCGAGCATGTAGCGGAACTTGGCCGCCTGATTGACGATCTGGTCCATGGTATGGGTGACGAAATCGAAGAACTGCAGCTCCATCACCGGCCGTTGCCCTGCGATGGCGGCGCCCACCGTTGCCGCCGCGAAGCCGTTCTCCGAGATCGGCGTGTCCAGCACGCGCAGCGGCCCGAAGCGCGGCAGCAGGTCCTTCGTGACCTTGAAGAGGCCGCCGATCTTGCCGATGTCCTCGCCGACGACGAAGACGCGCTCGTCCCGTGCCATCTCGTGGGCCAGGGCCTCGTTGATGGCCTCGGCGTATGTGAGCTTTCGCTCGCCCGGCTCGGGCGGCGGAGCGGCCGGCACCGCGGTCGGCGCCATGGTGGCCGCGTCCAGGATATCGAGCTCCGGCTCTCCGGAGGCGAAGGCATACTGGAAGGCGGCCTTGATCTCGGCGCCGGTCTCGCTCAGCATGCGCTGGTGCTCGTCGTCGGGCAGCGCGCCCTTCTCCCTGAGCGCCGTGGTGAGCCGCGCGATCGGGTCTTTGGCCTTCCAGGATTCGATTTCCTCGTCGGTGCGGTAGCTCGGCAGATTGGCACGCATCGAATGCTCGCCCCAGCGGTAGGTCAGGGCCTCGATCAGGCTCGGCCCTTCCCCGGCCCGAGCCGCGGCCAGGGCATGCTGGACGGCGGCATAGACCGCGTGAATGTCGTTGCCGTCGATACACTCGCCGGGAATGCCGTAGGCCCCCGCGCGCGAGGCGATGCTGCCGCCGCCGACCATGTCGGTCATGCGCCCGGAGAGGCCATACTGGTTGTTCTCGCACAGGAACACGATCGGCAGCGACCAGATCGAGGCCAGGTTCAGCGCCTCGTGGAAAATGCCTTCGTTCGAGGCGCCGTCGCCGAAGAAGGCGATGCCGGCCGTGCCGTCGCCGCGCTGCTTGGCGGCGAGCGCGGCGCCGATGCCGAGGCCGATCCCGGCACCGACGATGCCGTTGGCGCCCAGAATGTTCAGGTCGAGATCGGCAATATGCATGGAGCCGCCGAGGCCCCGGCAATAGCCGTCGACCCGGCCCATCAGCTCCGCCGCCATCTTGTCGAGCCGCGCGCCCTTGGCGATGCAGTGGCCGTGGCCGCGATGGTAGGACACGATGAAGTCCTGCTGCGTCAGGTCCCAGCAGGCGCCCGTGGCGATGGCCTCCTCGCCGATATAGGAGTGCGCGGTGCCCTTGATCTGGCCGTCCTGGAAGAGCTGCATGGCGCGCTCCTCGAAGCCGCGGACAAGCAACATCTGGCGCAGCATGTTCTTGGCGTCCGCGTCCTCGATGGGCGGGACATTGCGTTCCGGTGGCGACCCGGTCTCCTGCTCAAACCTCTCCGTCGCACCGGCGACACTCATAACGATCCTCCCTGTAGGCTTGTTTTGGTGGTGGCGATTGTAACGACATCGGCGGCCGGCGTGTAAAGCGGCATGTGCCGGCCCATCCGGGGCGAGGCGTCTACTCCGCCGCGCGCGCGGCGGAGATCAAGGCCCAGGCATAGGTCCCGCGGCGCTCCAGGTTCGCTTCGAACGCCGCGGTGAACTCGGGCGCCACGGCACCGACCACGGTGTCGTCGGCCAGCAGCGCGTCCGACCAGGCCGAGACCAGCGGGAAATCCCTCAGGAGCCCGGTCTGCAAGACCCGCTCCGAGATCGAGAAGCGCTGCAGGAAAGGGCCATAGGCCGCGTCTACCAGACTGAGGCTGTCGCCGTTGAAGTAGGGGCCGTCATTGCCGCGCTCCTTCGCGATCGCCTCCTCGAGGCGCTGGAGGCGCCGCCGTGCCGCCTCCAGCGCCGCGGGCAGCGCCTCCTTGGAGCGACAATACGTGACGCCACTCAGGTCGCCGGCGAAGGCGGGCAGGAAGTCGGTCCAGGCGCGGTTGCGCGCCCGCTTGATCGGGTCGGCCGGATGCAGCCTCGGCTCCACCGTCTCGTCGAGATATTCGGCGATGGCGTTGGACTCGAACAGCGGCACATCGTCCACCTTGAGGACCGGGACCTTGCCGTGCGGCGAGATCTCCAGGAACCAATCGGGCTTGTTGCGCAGATCGATATAGGTGACGTCGAAGTCGACAGCCTTTGCGCGCATCGTGATGACGGCGCGCTGCACCCAGGGGCAGGTGACCGAGCTGATCAGATGATAGGTCGTGGCCATGGGATCCTCCGGTCCGGATTGCAGAGCTTTGGCCGGGATCCTAAGGGCCGGCCGAACACCGGACAAGGACGGTGCATTTGGCAATAGCGGCGCTGCGGCCATCGGTCGTTGCCGTCGAGCCTTGACGCTCCTTTCCGATACTCGCCACATTGGCAACCACTCAGAGGACGACCGACAGGATACGCGCCGAGCCTTCGGTCGGGGGAGCATATGGCTCGGACGCCGAACCGGGAAAGGACAACGTCGTGGAACCGCAGATCGAGACCGGCTATCCGCCAAAGGCGCCCTGGCGCGTGGGAGACATCGAGATCGTTCCATGCTCCGAGCATATCGGGGCCGAGGTGCGCGGTGTCGATCTGAACGCTCTGACCGACGAGCAGTTCGCAGTCCTTCACGATGCCTGGCTCAAGCATCTGGTGCTGCTGTTCCGGGACCAGCGCCTGAGCGAATCCGGTCAGCTCGCCTTCTCTCGGCGCTTCGGCGATCTCGATCTGGCGCCCAAGGATCAGAACGGCCGTCCGGAGCTGCCGGATTTCCCGGAGATGGCCGTGATCTCGAACGTGGTCGAGAACGGCCGTGCGATCGGCGCGCTCGGCTCGAGCGAGGCGGTCTGGCACATCGACATGAGCTACAACCCGATCCCGCCGAAAGGCAGCGCGCTCTATGCTCTGGAGGTGCCGCCATCCGGCGGGGACACCGGCTTTCTGAGCTGCTACGCGGCCTATGACGGTCTGCCGGAGGCGCTCAAGCGGCGCGCCGAGGGGGTGACCATCAAGCACGATGCGACCCTCAACAGCACCGGCCAGCAGCGCACGCATCTCGAGCCCGCCCACGATGTGCGCACCAGCGCGGGCGCCGTTCATCCGGCGGTCCACATCCACCCCGAGACCGGCCGCAGGGCGCTCTATCTCGGACGCAGGACAAACGGCTATGTGACCGGTCTCTCGGTGGCGGACTCCGAGGCGTTGCTCGACGAGCTCTGGGCCGCCACCACGCGCGACGACATCGCCTGGCATCATCAGTGGCGGGTCGGCGATCTCGTGCTCTGGGACAATCGTTGCGCCATGCATCGCCGCGACGCCTTCGACCCCGGTGCGCGCCGGGTCATGCATCGCACCCAGATCAAGGGGACGAAGCCCTGTAACTAGGGCCTGTTGAGATCTAAAATCTGAGCACGCCTTGCCGGCTCTCCGACACCCGCTTCGTGAGAAGCTTTTTGTCAGACGCATGCCCTTGCTGATATGCTCGACGTGACCGGGCGATGTGGTTCCGCGCGCCCTTTGGCGTGCGTCGTTCGCGCCGGTCCCAAGTTATCTCTCAGTCTCGCGTTTCCTTGGCGTTATTGGCTCTTCAGGCGTACGGGAGCCGGAGATGTCGACTTCGGAATGGTCGCTTCTGGCGGTTGGAAGCGTCCTGGTGATGTTGCTGGTAGTGCTGCTGGCTTGAGCGGCGGCGCCCTTCGCTGCCGCGTGCATCGGCTTCTTTGGGTCGATGGGGCGTGGATTCGCCTGCGGACAGACCGGTCAGCCGGCGAGGGGAGCGGATGCCAAAGCCGCGATCGTCCAGCCAATAGCTATGGCCGCAGCCACCAGGATGATGACGAGAAACAGCGACCGCCGGAACTCTTGGGACGAAATCATGCCGGATGATAGCGGCGACCCTTGGGCGCCAGAAGCAACCATGGCGTGAATTAACACACTCATTGCGAGAAATCGCGCATGCAGAGCGCCTTTCTTGGGGCCCGCACGTCGATACGATCGGGCGCCGGCCCGCGGCGGGCGCTCCGCGAGCGCCATGCGCCAGATCATGCCGGGCGGTCGCGTCATGTGAAAGACTGACAGGTTCCGGGTCGGGACCCGCGTCATCCCAACGCGGCGCGGGTGCGAACGCACCTGATCGGAGCGGGAACCGGAGCGCTGAATTGCCTGCGACAACGCCTGATACAAGCGCGGCCGGCGAGCCGGCACCGGGCGGCTCGACCTGGAGTCGGGTCAACCGCAGGCGGATCTATCTGTGCCTCGGCGGTCTTCCTTTCTTCTTCGTGCTCTTCCTGTTCCTGCCGGCGGGGACGCTCGCCTGGCCGAGAGCCTGGGTCTTTCTCGGCGTCGCGCTGTCGAGCTGGACCGTGGCCACCGTCTATCTCTGGCGCACGAACCCGGAGGTGGTCATCGCCCGCAGCCACAGCCACGAGGGGACCAAGCTCTGGGACAGGGTCGTGCTGGCCTGCCTGGCGCCGGCCAGTCTGGCGATCTATCCCGTCGCGGCTCTCGATGCGGTACGCTATCAGTGGTCGGACTTGCCGGTTTGGGTGAGTGTGGTCGGGCATGGGCTCTATCTGCTGGGGCTCGCGCTGTCGACGTGGTCTTTGCGGGTGAACAAGTTCTTCGAGCCGACGGTGCGCATTCAGGTGGATCGCGGCCATCGGGTGATCGACACCGGCCCCTACGCCTATGTGCGCCATCCCGGTTACGTCGCGGCGATCCTGATTTTCTCCGGCTTCGCATTGGCGCTGGGATCGCTCTGGGCGCTCGTGCCCGCCGCCCTGGTCGGGCTCGCGCTCCTCGTGCGCACCGAGCTCGAAGACAAAACCCTTGCGAACGAGCTCCAGGGCTACCGCGACTACCAGCGGCGCGTCCGCCACAAGTTGATCCCCAATGTCTGGTAAGATTGACTGACGTCAAAGCTGAAACGGTGGCGTTGCGCTACCGGTCGGCTAAACTAGAAAGAAAAGGACACCCGGGAGGACACCATGACCTTGACCCACAAGGAGAAGGAAATCGTGGCCGCCGGCATCTCGGCTGCCACCGGATGCAAGAGCTGCACGCACTTTCACCTGGGCGCCGCCCGGGAGGCCGGTGCGACGGACGCCGAGATCAGGCAGGCCATCGACGACGCCCTGACCGTGCGCCGGCAGGCGGCCGATGTCATCGAGGCTTACGCCCTGGCGCGGCTCGGCGAAGAGCCGAGGGCGGAAAGCCCCATGCTTCCGGGCGAGGTCACTCACATCAGGTCCCTCGTGGCGCTGGGCAGCGCCTTCGTCGTCAATTGGGTGTCCAGTCTCGAGCGCTATCTGGAATGCGCCGAGCGGGCCGGCGTTTCCCGGCCCGACGTGCTGGAGATCATCGCGCTCGCCATCGCCATCCGCGAGAGGGCGGAGGCGTTCGCGCGTCGTCCGATCAGGGCGTTCGAGAAAGAGGCCGCCTGACGGCTGGCCTGGATCAGTTCGACATCAGCACGGGCACGGTCATCGATTTCATCACGTGCTGCGTTGCGCCGCCCAGGATCAGCTCGCGGACGCGGGAGTGTCCGTAGGCGCCCATGACGAGAAGGTCGATCCCGTTCTCGGCGACGGCGTTCAGCAGCGCGTCGCCGACGCCGATATCGCCGATCGCGGGATGCCGGGAGAGTGTCCAGGCGCCGTGCTCTTGGAAGCCGAAATCGCCGACTGTCGACAGGGACGGCGCGACCGCATCGCCTTCCGCGCCCAGCACCGTATGTGCCGCTTCCGCCTTGACACCGTGCCGGGCCAGATGGGTGCAGATCTCGGCGCCGGCGAGGTGGCGGTCGTCCGGCGGGTTGACCGCGTAGACAATGACTATCTCCGCCCTCTCAAGCATCGGCAGGGCGTCGCGCACGGCACGCGCCGCCTCCCGCGTGCCGTTCCAGGCGACCAGGACACGCCGGCCGATGGGCTTGACGTCGCCGACATAGGGCACGACCAGGACGGGACCGCCCGAGCCCAGCACCACGCGGTCCGGAGTGGGGTCGCCATAGGCGAGCTCGTCCGGATCGGTCTGGCCGACCACCGTGAGATCGCCGTAGCGGGCGCA
>JAKSBI010000527.1 GCA_022361215.1 Hyphomicrobiales bacterium
GAACCAGCTATTACGAGACCGGGCTCGGCTCGGTTTCGGCCGAGGAAGCGCGTCGCGCGGCATGGCGGCATTTCCCCGAGCGGGACGGCCACCACGTCTTCCTGATCCGGCAGGGGAAGGTGGCCTGAGCCGGACGCCGGGCCGGCCGCCTTGGGACACAGCTCATAGAGGGTCCTGCGCCTCAGCGATGCGGGCCTGCGCTTTTCACACCGCGGGCACCCGTCGAGGCCGTCGTGCTCTGAACCGATGGTTGCTCCGAGTTCGACATGACAGCATGCAAGAATGCGTGCGGCTTGACGATAAAGGATTGATATTTCGAGCGAATCCGAGGAGCGGCGCGGCGGGGTCTCCGAAATGATCGCGCCTTTTTACTCGGCCTTAAGCGCGACCTGGTAGACTTTCGTCCATGATTTCCGCCGTTCAATCCGCGCTGGCCGGCCTCCGGACGGCCAGCCAACGTCTCGATCAAGCGGCCACCGACATCGTGAGTGCCGGCGCGCGGTCGGCGGAAGCCGTGGTGCCATCGGCGGAGGGCGGCGTGCAGAACACCCCGGCCACGACACGGCCGGTTTCCGTCGGATTTGATCCTGCTGCCTTCGCGGATGAACGCTCGCCCTCGCTGACCGACGGGGTTCTTGCCTTCAAGGAGGCAGAGATACTCTACAAAGCGTCAGCCAAGGTGCTGGGCTCCCTTCAGCGCCTCGAAGGCGAGTTCCTGAACATCAACCGCTAAGCAACGCCGCTTTGATAGCAGACGCTATTGGTCCGCCACGTCGATCAGGTGTGCGAACGAGCCGGCGACGGGGCCGCGCCTGAGCCCCATATGCGATCCGTCTTCCCGGCGCCGGAACAAGGACGCGCCCTCTTCTCGCAGCACGCTCGCATAGTGGAATTCGTGCCCTCTGAAGCGCGAACCCGCCGCTCCGGCGGCGAATGACCCGACGGCCTCGATGTCGCGATAGCCCAGATGCAATCCGCGCTCGGCGAACGAGGTTTCGAGGTCGAGCAGGCCGAGCATCCGATGGCGGTTGTTCTCGGCGTCGACGAGGCCCTGACCCAGCACCATGTAGCCGCCGCATTCGCCATAAATTGACACCTCCCGCGCCGCCGCCTGTCGTATACCGTCGGCGAAGGCCTGTGCCGCGGCAAGCCGGCCCGCATGCAGCTCAGGATAGCCGCCGGGCAGGAAGACGACGTCGGCGTTCGCATCCGGCGCCTGGTCTGCGAGCGGTGAGAACGGAACGATCTCCGCGCCGGCATTGCGCCAGCCCGCGAGTTGATGGGGATATACGAACCGGAACGCAACGTCGTCTGCGACTGCAATCCGCTGGCCGAGCGGTGGCAGTTGGGCGCCGCCCGCGGCATCGCCTGGGCAGGCGAGCGCGCCGGCGGCTGAGCGGATGGCCTCCAGGTCGCAATGGGTCTCGACAAGGTCGGCGGCGCGGGAGAGGCGCGCATCCAGATCGGCGTGCTCCTCGGCCTGAACCAGCCCCAGGTGCCGCGATGGCAGCTCGATCTGGCCATCCCGCGGCAGCACGCCGAAGACGGGAAGGCCGCTCGGCTCCAACGCCTCTCGGAGCATGTCCCAGTGCCTCGGGCCGCCGGCCTTGTTCAGGATGGCGCCGGCGATCCTGACGCCGGGATCGAAGCGCCGGAAGCCCTCCACGAGCGGGGCTACCGATTGGGCGAGCCCCGAGCAATCCACCACCAGGATGACGGGCCAGCCCGTGAAGCGGGCGATGTCGGCCGTCGTGCCGTTGCCCAGGGTGCCTGTCTGCTGCGCGCCGTCGAACAGGCCCATGACGCCTTCGACGACGGCGAGGTCGGCAGCCGACGCAACGTCGCGCGCGAGCTCGGCGACCAGGGCCGGGCGCATGGCCCAGCCATCCAGGTTCACCGAGGTCTGGCCGCATGCGGCCTCGTGGAAGCGTGGGTCGATGTAGTCGGGGCCGACCTTTGCCGGACGGACCTCGACGCCGCGGCGCGCGAAGGCGCGCAGCAGGCCCAGGGTCACGGTGGTCTTGCCGGAGCCCGTCGAAGGGGCCGCGACGATCACCCCGTCATGGGTCATGGGGCCTGAGCGGCGGAGATGCGTGTGTCACCGGAGGGCAGGGCCATGCTTGCCGTCCAGTCCAGCACGGCATGCAGCTCAACGATCCGGCCGACCACGATCAGAGCCGGCGCCTCCAGGCCGGCGTGCTGCACGTCACGCTCGGCTGCCGCCAGAGTCGTGACCAGCTTTCGCTGGTCGCGCGTGGTGGCCTTGCTGACGATCGCGACAGGCTCGCTCGGCTGACGGCCTTCCGAGATCAGGCGCTCTGCAATCTGCCCGAGCAGCCGGAAGCCCATATAGATCACGAGCACAGGCGTACCTTGCGCAATGGCGTGCCAGTCGAGCCCGCTGGAGAGCTGACCCGAAGCATCGTGGGCGGTGATGAAGGTGAATGCCTGGTTGAAATCGCGGTGGCTGACCGGCAACCCGGCATAGGCGAGGCCGCCGATCCCCGAGGTGACGCCTGGAACGACGCGAAAGGGTATGCCCGCCTCGCGGAGGTCCAGCGCTTCCTCCGCGCCCCGGCCGAAAACGAACGGATCGCCTCCCTTGAGCCGAAGCACCCGCAGCCCCGCATGGGCGCTTTCGATCAAGCGCCGGCTGATCTCCGGCTGCCTCGGCGACGGCTTTGCAGCGCGCTTGCCGACGAAGACGCGGGGTGTTGTCGCCGGTGCAAGGCTCAACACGTCCTCGCTCACCAGGGCGTCATGATAGATGACGTCCGCCTGATGCAGCGCATGCAACGCTTGCAGGGTCAAGAGCCCGGCGTCACCGGGACCGGCACCCGTCAGCCAGACCCATCCCGGCTGAAACGATGGCATCAGGTCGACCCAGCGCTGCTGCGGTGCCTCCACCCTCAGCTGAATGTGGGCGCCCCTGTTGCTTTCATCCGATTCGTTGTCGCTGACTTCGGTCATGACGCTGATTATAGTTGTGGCCTCTGGGCATTAACAGGGACGGCGATATGCACAGGGCGCAACGGCGCGTGCTGATCTTGGGAGGGTCGAGCGAGGGCTTCGCGCTGGCCGAGCGGTTGGCGCGGGAGCCCAGCCTGTACGTGATCTCGTCGCTGGCCGGGCGAACCAGGACACGGCGCATGCCGGTTGGGGAGATGCGCCTCGGCGGCTTCGGTGGTCCGGACGGCCTGAAGACCTATCTGGCGGATGAGGCGATCGCTGCGGTTATCGACGCGACGCATCCCTTTGCCCGGAACATGACGCACAACGCCGCCAAGGCAGCCGCCGCTGCCGCGGTTCCCATCGTTCATTGCTGGCGACCTGAATGGCGTCGCGGAACGCGCGACCGGTGGATCGAGGTCGATACCATGACCGAAGCCGCGACGGCAATCCCGGATGGCGCCAGCCCGACCTTCCTGACCACGGGCCGCACCGATCTTGCCGCCTTCGCAGGACGTAGCGACATTCGGTTTCTGGCACGGGTCATCGAGCCGATCCGTCCCGAAGCTCCAAACGACGTGTGGCCGGCGCAGCTCGCGTTCATCTATGCCCGCGGGCCCTTCCGCTACGATGGGGAGCGGGAGCTGCTCGAAAGCCGCGGCGTGCGGTGCATCGTGACCAAGAACAGCGGCGGCAGCGCTGCACGTGCCAAGCTGGACGCGGCCCGCGACATCGGCCTGCCGGTGGTTATGGTCCGCCGGCCACCAAAGCCCGCGGGCCGACATGTGGCCACGGCCGACGAAGCGGTTGACTGGCTCTTCCGAATACTTGGTGATGGCATACCTCCGGTCGCGGACACACGCGCGCTTTAAACGATTGCGAGACGGATCATGCAAACGGTCGAAGACGCTCGAACCACGCGGTCGCCAGTTGCTGCGCCGTGCGTAGATACGGAGCCCTGGCTGGTCGTGGTCGGCATCGGCGACGACGGCTGGGTGGGTCTCGGACCGGAGGCGCGCGCGGCGGTCGAGCGCGCGGACGTGCTTGTCGGCGGAGAGCGGCACCTCGCGCTGGTGCCGAGCGAGGGGAAGGCTTGCGAGAGCTGGCCCAGGGACATGCGGCCCTTCATAGATACACTGGTGCAAAGGCAGGGTGCGCGTATCTGTGTGCTGGCGAGTGGGGATCCGCTGCTTTTCGGCGCCGGCACGTTGTTCGCACGTCGGCTCGGTGCCAGCGATCTCAGGATCATCCCGCACGTCTCGACCTTCGCGGTCGTGTGCGCGCGGATGCTGTGGCCGCAAGCGGAGACCGCATTGCTGTCGGTCTGCGGACGGCCCGTCGAGGTCCTGCATCAGGAGCTTTTTGACGGTGCCCGGCTCGTCATCTTCAGTGCCGATTGCCAATCGCCGCACAAGGTTGCACAACTCCTGCGTGACCGCGGGTTCGACGCCAGCCGGATCACGGTGCTGGAGCATCTGGGTGGCAGCGATGAACGGCTCCGCAGCTTCCAGGCGGACGCTCTGCCCGCCGATACCGTATTCGCCGATCTGAATGCCCTGGCCGTACAGTGCGTGGCCGGCAGCGAAGCTCGCATTCTGTCGAAATCGCCAGGGTTGCCGGACGATGCCTTTCTTCACGACGGCCAGATCACCAAGCGCGAAGTGCGGTCGAGCAGCCTTGCTCTCCTGTCGCCGCGGCCGGGCGAGCTTCTGTGGGATGTCGGCGCCGGGTCGGGCTCGGTCGGGATCGAGTGGATGCGCGCGGCTGCGCATGCCGAGGCCATCGCCATCGAGGCGCGCGCGGACCGGGCGGCCCGTATCGTGGAGAATGCCGGCCGGCTCGGCGTGCCGAGGCTCCGTGTCGTCGAAGCCCGCGCGCCGGAGGCGCTCGAAGGACTCACCACTCCTGATGCCGTCTTTGTCGGGGGCGGTCTTACGGAGCCGGGGCTGCTCGAAGCCTGCTGGACGGCGCTCAAGCCTTGGGGGCGTCTGGTGGCGAATGCGGTGACGTTGGAGAGTGAGGCTGTGCTGCTGCAAGCGCACGCCGAGCAGGGCGGCGACTTGGTCCGGCTGGCTGTGGCCCGTGCGGAGCCGGTTGGCGGCTTCACGGGCTGGCGGCCCGCCATGCCCGTCACGCAATGGTCGATCGTGAAGCCGGGACCGGGC
>JAKSBI010000703.1 GCA_022361215.1 Hyphomicrobiales bacterium
GAGGCCTCGCCGGGGCTGGCGCAGGTGGCCCTCTCCGGCAACGGCATCTTCATGACCGGCGGCGAGGAGGTGCCCCTTTCCGGTTTCGACGGCGAGATCGGCTACAAGCTTTTCGGCACCCGCGCAGGCGACGGATGGGGTCTGAAGGACGGCCCGGCCCCATACGGACGCTCGCACGAGCTCAGGGTCTTCGCCGGGGGCTACTACTTCGACGACGACGACGCGCTCGAAGAGGTCGCGGGTGCCAGGGCGCGGGTCGAGTGGCGCATCGACAATGTGCTTGCAGCGCTGCCCGGCTCGCGCCTCACCTTCGAGGGCGAATATCAGTACGACGACGTGCGCGACGACCAGTGGGAGGGCGGCGTGCGCCTGCGCGTGCCCTTCGGCCGCGGCAGCAAAGCGGCCTACGCCTCGCACCTAGCGTCCCTGACGCCCCAGGAGCGGCGCATGACGGAGCGCATCGAGCGCGACGTGGACATCGTCACCACGGTGAGCAAAGCGGAGAGCGTTTTCGATACCCTGACGGGCGTGGCCTTCGACCGCGCCGCGGTGGTGCAAGGCGGCGGCGACCTGCAAGGCGCGCTCGACGCCAACGGCGCGAACAGCCTGATCGTCCTCGACGGCGGCACCACCAATGGCAGTGCCGCGGTCGGCCCCGGCCAGACGCTCCAGGGCGGCGCCTCCACCATCCAGGTGACCGGTCAGCGCACGGGCACCACGGCGGGCTTCACCGCGCCGGGCTCAAAGCCCTCGATCGTCCAGACCCTGAACCAGGCAGTGGTGACCGTCGACAGCAACACCCATCTGGCCGGTCTCGGCATCCGAGGCGGCGGCATCGGCGCCGGCTTCGCCAATGACGGCATCGTTCCGACCGCCAACGGCGTCTCCAATGTCGCCATCACCGACACCTCGATCCGGGACATGGGCGACAGCGGCATCGACTTCGACAATGACCACAACAAGATCCTGATTTCCCGTACCAGCGTCGACGGGGCCACCACCGGCATCGGCTTCGGTCTCAACAACCGGGACATCGCATTGCAGACCGTGAACGTCTCCAACGTCTTCTTCTATGGCATCGCATTCGCCGGCGGGAACAGCGATCTGACCCTTCGAGACGTCACCACCAACAATACCGGCCTGGAAGGCCTCTTTTTCGGCAACGACAACAACGGCATCACCCTCGCAAATGTGGTCGTCGATGATACCGGCGCTCTCGGCAACGGCATCAGCTTCATCGACCGCAACAGCAATGTGACCATGGAGAACGTCACGGTCCGGAACGCGATCAACGACGGCATCTGGTTCGCCGACGATAACAGCAACATCACGCTCAAGAACGTGACCGTCGACACCATCGGCAACACCGGCATCTCCTTCAACGACAACAACAGCAACATCACGGTGTCGAACAGCACGGTCGCGAACGCGGGCTTGACCGGTATCTTCTTCAACAACGCCAACAGCGACATCACGATCACCGAAACGACCGTCGCGAATGTGGCCGGCGCGGGCATCTTCGTGAGCACCTTCAACGACACCGTCACGGTGTCGAACAGCACCATCTCGAATGCGAGCACCACCGGCATCGCCCTCAACACCAGCAACAACAACATCACGCTGTCGGGCAACACCATTTCGGACGCGGGCACCGCCGGCGTGTTCATCAACTCCGCCAACAGCAATGTGACGGTGTCGGACAACGCCATCTCGAACATCACGTTCGACGGCCTGTTGATCTCCGGGAACAACACCAACCTGCTGCTGTCGAACAACACCTTCTCGGGCATCGGCGGCGACCTCTTCGATTTCTTCGGCGCAGGCACCACGCTCGCGGCCGGCAGCACGGGCAACACGGCCAGCGACGCGCCCGGCGGCCTGCTCTGCTCGGGCGCCGGTAACTTCACCGGTACTCTGGAGGTCACGGACCAGAACGGAGCGCTGCAGACTTTCGTTAACGGCTGCTGATCCAGGCACCGTTCAACTCAAGGGGGCGCTCCGGCGCCCCCTCTTTTTTGCCCCGCGCCGATCCAGGCACCGCCCCCCAACAACTCTGGATTTATAATTGCAATCTTTAGTTGCAGGCATTTCGCCAAGTGTTGCGTTTTCGCCACGTCAGCCGAAAAAGACCCGCGCCTGGCCCCCAAAAACCTTCTGCCGTTCGCCTCGACTCATTAGTATGTATACTGACATTCAGACGTCGCTGCATATTTGGGTGGCCGGGAAGCCATCAGACAACGGCCCGGCAAGGGTCGAGAGGGAGCCTCCAATGACACGGATCAATCGGCTGGCGGGCGGCGCGGCCGCGCTTGCGCTTTGCTTTTCCATGATGTCCAGCGCCCAGGCCGGCGGGCTGAAGGACGGTCCCTCGACGCCGCCGCCTGCGAACAAGTGGCAGCCCTGGGTCGAGGGCGGCGGCTATCTCTCCACCGAGCGGCACCGTGGCGAGCTCGACCTGTTCGCGCCGCTCTGGCAGTCCTCCGTGGCGCTCATGTTCTTCCAGGCCTCAGGCAAGGTCTTCGAGGACGACATCGAGGAAGGCAACTTCGCCCTCGGCTTCCGACAGATGACCGGATCGGGCTGGAACCTCGGCCTCTGGGCCGGCTACGACGTGCGCAACAGCGAAGTCGACAACACCTTTCATCAGCTCGCCTTCGGCTTCGAGGCCCTGAGCGACAGGTGGGACCTGCGCGCCAACGGCTACGTCGCGCTCTCCGACCCCGAGGCCTCGCCGGGGCTGGCGCAGGTGGCCCTCTCCGGCAACGGCATCTTCATGACCGGC
>JAKSBI010000294.1 GCA_022361215.1 Hyphomicrobiales bacterium
CTAACAAGTTGAGGCATTTCAATCACTTAACACGCTTAACCGGACAGCTATGGGCTTGCCCCGGCAATCCATGCTATTTGCCTCTCGATCTCGCTGAGGGGCCAGTGGAATGGATGCCCGGATCAGGTCCGGGCATGACGACAATCGAGGGCCAGCAGACCACCCGAAAGGCTGTCTGGTCGCAACATGGCAGGCAAGAAACCAAGGCCGCGCCTGCCATTCAGATCCACACGCCCCCAATATTCCGGACAGTACTGCGCTTTCGCGGGAATGCCGGGAGAGAGGCGGATCGGCCTTGTGAAACAGGACAGGTGCGAGGCGCGTCCACGCGGGTGCCGCGAATCGGTCTCCGACTCGGCCCGACTCGAGGCAGCCGCCCCGGATCCGCTCCTTTGCCGCAGAAAACCGCCAGATTCACGCCCCGGCAGGATAGCGCGTCGTGTTCACGTCTTACCTCAGAACTTAAGGTTAAGACTTTACTTTGACAGGCATTTTCGTGTAATGCGTGATTCTTGGAGATTGATTTTACGCGCGCCTGGGTTAGTGTAGACACACGTCCTAACCGACACGCGGTCGCATTGGGGAGGCAATAGACGGGGTCAAGTCCGCTCCGCTCTCGTGCTTTCGGTTGGCTTTCCCTGAATTGTCGCCCCAAAAGACAGAATAACCCTGCGGAATGCTCAGGTCCGCCGCATCTCCTGGGTCCGTAGGGTTTGGCCGGCCGGCGAGCGGCTTGAGTGGCCTCCTCGTTAACGCCGTCTCCCGGCCGGCCACCAAGTCAAATGACCAAGGCCCTCTTTGGTCCATTTGGCTTGTCGGCCAGTCCCGTTCGCCATATCGGATCTACCCCGCTGCCGAGTGGTTGCGGGGCTGGCCACTTACCTTTCGGGAGACCGAGGGCGCCGGCTCGGGCAGAGGCGGCGCGCCCTATTTGATCTTGGCTTCCTTGAATTCGACGTGCTTCTTGGCGACCGGGTCGTACTTTTTCAGCACGAGCTTCTCGGTCAGCGTCCGGCTGTTCTTCTTCGTCACGTAGTAGTAGCCGGTGCCGGCCGTGCTCTCGAGCTTGATTTTTTGTGTCGTCGGCTTTGCCATGGCTCGTCCTCGTATGGAAAAGGCGGAAGACTGCGGGGGAACCTAGCCGCACCTGCGGCCATGTCAAGAGAGGCGTGGTCCTAGACGCAAGAAAGCCTTGCGCGTTCAGATCAGATCTCGCCGAAAGCGGCCGTTGCTCATGAAGTAATAGGGCACGGGCGCCTCCGGTTGGGGCAGGCCCGAAGCCCTCAGCCGTGCCTCCAGCTCTTCCAGGACGACCTCGGTGATGGAGGGCAGATCGAGCTTCAGCGCCTCCGCGAAGGTGAGCCAGTGCAGATCGAGCAGCTCCTGGGAGCCGGTCTCGACCCGGTGGGCGATGGCCTCGGCGCCGACGCAGAAGAAGCGCGTGTCGTAGCGCCGGTTCCGCCGGGGCGGCGTGATGGCCCGCGTGATGAAGCGGAGCGGGGAGAGGCTCGGTAAGCAGCCATGGCTGAGGAAATCGCGCCAGGCGGGCGAGCGCGTGGCGATACCGCCGGACCCCGGCGTGCCGATCACCAGCCCCGTCTCCTCGTAGGTCTCGCGCACGGCCGCGAGCGCCAGGCCGCGCGCGCGGCTCGGGCTCGGCCGGCGCTTCATGTCGACCAGGAGCTTGCGGCCGACCGCCGGATGCAGCTCTTCGGGCACGGTGAGGCGGACGTCGGCCGGATCGACCCGCCCGCCCGGAAACACGAACTTGCCGGGCATGAAGGAATGACGCTCGTGCCTGCGGCCCATCAGCACCTTCGGCTTCTTGCCCGACGCGTCCACGATGATCAGTGTCGCCGCGTCCCGCGGGCGCAGGTTG
Organism: Hyphomicrobiales bacterium; assembly: GCA_022361215.1. Taxonomy (GTDB): domain Bacteria; phylum Pseudomonadota; class Alphaproteobacteria; order Rhizobiales; family Methyloligellaceae; genus JAKSBI01. Next base: position 1,880 of record JAKSBI010000294.1, read on the forward strand.
GGGTGGTCGCGGCGGCGCGTCGCCTCGGTCAGTCGTTGGGCAGGGTCGTTCACGGCTCTGGCGTCCTGTCTGGTGCTGCGGCGTCGGGCGTGCGGTGCGGCTATCCCGTTTTTAGCAGGCCGCGGCGCGACAGCAAACGCGCCGCCGCCCAAAGGCCCAGCAGCAGGACGAAGGCGAGCCCGAGAACGAATCCGAGGCCGCGCAGCACCAGAGGGTTGCCATAGAGCTGCGCCGTCAGCGACCGGATGTCGAAGACATAGGTGCCGGGCTCGAAGACGACGCTGTGCAGCGCGTCGAACGTCGCTGCGGGGCCGAAGGCCAACAGGGCGGCCGCCAATGCGGCGAGAGCGCCGAGAAAGAGCGTCAGTGCGCCGCCCGCCGCCGCCCGGATCAGATCGCGCCGGAGGCCGAGCACCACAGCCAGAGCCGCCGCCAGTGTCAGCAGCCCGGTGCGCGCCGCCGCCACCGCGCCCTTGACGTCCAGCAGATGCCCGATCTCGCGCGCCGTGAAGGCCACACCGTTCCGAGTGAACGTCTTCAGGTCGCTCTCGGTCATGCGTCCGTCGACCACGTCGAGGGCCAGCGGGTGCAGTCCGAGAAGCTGGAAAGCGGTGGATGTGTAAAGGGCGCAGATGGCCGCCAGCAGCGCGAAGGCGAAGACCAGCAGCATGGAGAGGAGCCGCATGCGGGGCTCTCCGCCTCGCAAGGACCGTCAGGCGTCGCTCGCGGACTCGTTATTGGGATTGAAGCCGTGCATGCGCAACGACCATTGCAGGCCGACAAGCGCGCCCTTGGTCATCGGCAACAGCAGCAGGGTCATGGCCAGGGTGAGCGGGATCCAGGCGGTGAAATGCATCCAGAGCGGCGGCGCCAGCGCCATCTCCACCGACAGGATCGCCGGGACCACGATATGGCCCACGATGAACACGGTGAAATAGGGCGGGGCGTCGTCGGCGCGATGATGATGCAGCTCCTCGCGGCAGGCGGAGCAGGTCTCGCGCACCTTCAGGTAAGACTTGAATATCCGGCCCTTGCCGCAGCTCGGACATTTGAGCCGCGCGCCGCGCGACATGGCTCTGCCAAGCGGGCGCTCCGGCTGCGCTGCGGTCGAAGGGAGTGCGGTTCGGTTTTGGATCTCGACGGCCATGATCGGCATATAACCTTTGCCTGGGGCCATTGGGAGGCCCACGCCATGCGCGCGTCACTATGACACGGCGCTGGCGGGCACGGACTCAGCGCCGCCCGCGTCGCGGGCGACGTCCGGCCGGCCGGCGTGGGCCCGATCTCCGCGTGCCGGCGGGCAGGGGACGGCCCTCGCTCAGCAGCTCGAAGCGCAGGGCACCAGCGCTCGGTATCGCCTCCACAAGCCGAACCTCGACCTGATCGCCGAGGCGGAAGGCGAGCCCGGTGCGCTCGCCCACCAGGGCTTGCAGGCGCTCGTCCTGGCGGAAGAAATCGCCGCCGATGGAGGAGCCCGGAACGAAGCCGTCGGCGCCGGTCGTGGCCAGGCGCACGAACAGGCCCGTGCGCACCACCCCGGAGATGCGCGCCGCGAAGGTGGCGCCGACCTGGTCGGCCAGATGGCCGGCGATCAGCCGGTCGACGGTCTCGCGCTCCGCCGCCATGGCGCGGCGCTCGGTGTCGGAGATGGCGGAGGCGATCTCGTCGAGCTGCGGGATCTCGAGGTCCGTGAGCCCATCCTCGCCGAGACCGAGCGCCCGGATGAGCGCGCGATGCACGATCAGGTCCGCATAGCGCCGGATCGGCGATGTGAAATGCCCGTAGCGGCGCAGATTGAGGCCGAAATGGCCGAAATTGGCCGGGCTGTACTCGGCTTGCGCCTGCGCCCGCAGCACCACCTCGCTGACCAGCTCGGCCATGTCGCCCTTGCGGCCCTGCGCCAGAATCTTGTTGAACTGCTCCGGCTTCAGGACGCCGGCCTTGGGCAGCTTGATGCCGAGCGTGGAGAGAAAGTCGCCCAGCGCCGCCAGCTTCTCCTTCGAGGGCGCATCGTGCACCCGGTAGATCAGCGGCGAGCGCTTGCGCTCGAGCGTCTCGGCCGCGGCCACGTTGGCCTGGATCATGAACTCCTCGATCAGCTTGTGCGCGTCGAGCCGCTCGGGAACGACGACGTCGGCGACGCGGCCGGCGCGGTCGAGGACGATCTTGCGCTCGGGGATGTCGAGCTCCAGGGGGGCGCGGCGGTCGCGCGCCCGCTTCACGGCGCCGTAAGCCGCCCAGAGTGGCCGCAGGACGGGCTCGAGCAGGGGCCCGGTCGTGTCGTCCGGCTGCCCGTCGATGGCGGCCTGCGCCTGCGCATAGGCGAGCTTGGCCGCCGACCGCATCAGGCCGCGCACAAATCTGTGCCCGGTCTTTCGCCCGTCCTTGTCGAACGTCATC
>JAKSBI010000076.1 GCA_022361215.1 Hyphomicrobiales bacterium
CCGAGCCCTGCCAGTCCACATGCAGGGCCGCGTCGGGGCCGTAGCTGGTCATGGAGGCGTTCACCCTGTTGCGAGCAGGGCATTGCGTCCCAATGCGGTTGCCGGGTCAAGCCACGCCAGCCGGCAGGGGGTATGCGCTAGCGATAGAGCAGGCGCAGGCCCTCGGAGACCCATACGGAGCTCTCGCCACCCTCGTTGAGCGCCGAGCGCCGCCTGGCGACCTCGTCGTCGAGGCAGAGCCGCAGCAGCCGGTAGCTGGTGTGCCCGAAGCTCTCGGCGTCTTCAAGGCAGGCGGCCTTGGCCTCGGCGGGCAGGCTGCGCCATTCCCCGGACAGGAAGCTGTAGGCGTTGCGCTCCAGGGCGCGGCAGGCGGGATCGGTCTCCTTGGCGCAGGTCTCCGCCAGGTTCCATCGCGGCAGCTCTTGGGCCAGGGCCGGGGTGACCCAAGTGAGACCGGCCGCAAAGGCGACCATGGCAAAGGCGCGCGTCATGACACTGTTCCCAGCACTGAACGTTTCCCTCCGGTCCGCCCGAGCGGGGGCGACCGTCAGCGATGCTAACGGTCTAAGTGCCGCGGTGCCAGCTTGGAAATGGCAGGACGCGGCGCGATTGCGGGCTGAGACGAAGGGAGAGAGAGGGGCCGCCGCCGATCGGGGCGACGCGGCGGCGGTCCCTCCCGGCGTGCTTCAGCGCCGGCCGCCCCGGCCGGGACCGTGGCCCTTGCGCCGGTCGGCGCGGCTGACCGCGCCGTCGCCGTCCCGGTCGACCGTCTCGACGGTATGGGCGAAGGGTCTCAGAAACTCCTCGAGCGTCACCGCCGCGTCGCCGTCCCGGTCCAGGCGCTGAAAGCCACGCACCATGCGCCGCTGCATCACCTCGTTCCAGAGCGGCTTGAACTCCTCAAGCGAGAGCTTGCCGTCCTTGTCCGCGTCGTGCTTGGCCAACAGGTCCTTGCGGGCGCCGTCGAGCTCCTCCTGGGTGAGCTTGCCGTCCTTGTTGGCGTCGAAACGCTCCAGCAGGCGCTCGATGCTGTGGCCCCGGTGGCCATGACCGTGATGGCCGCCGCGCCACTCGGCCGCTGCCGTATCCGCCAGTAGGACGCCTGAGACCAGCAGCGCCAGGCCGCCGACGAGCCGCAATTGCATGCCTTGCATTCTCTCGAACCTCCTGTGAAAGGCGCGCCGGGGCCGCGGGCCCCGCGCGCGGATGAAACCGGTGCCAGCATAGGGGCCGAATGTGGCGCGCCCACAATGATCCGGCTCAAATCGGCTGGCGCGCCCCGGGCAAAGGTGCTCTATAGGTGTGCGAAGCGGGAGCGGACGGAGGAGCCATGAGCGCGCGTTCGAAGAGCCACGTCATCCGCGATCTGGAGACCCTGGAGCGTCTCTACGGGACGCCCAACGCGGCCTCGATCGTAAAGCAGGTGGCCTATGTCCACCCCCACTATCGCGCCTTCATCGAGGCCGCGCCCTTCGCGGTGCTGGCCACGGTCGGCCCCCATGGCGTCGACGCCACGCCGCGGGGCGATGCGCCGGGCTTCGTCACCGTCGAGGACGAGACCACGCTGCTGCTGCCGGACCGGCGCGGCAACAACCGGGTGGACAGCCTGCGCAACGTCGTCTCGGACCCCCGCGTCTCCCTGTTCTTTCTGATCCCCGGCGTCGCGGAGACGCTGAGGGTGCTCGGCGATGCCACGATCTCGGTGGCGCCCGACCTGCTGGAGCGCTTCACGGTCGACGGCAAGGCGCCGCGCTCGGTGCTCGTCGTCGACGTCCGCGCCGTCTTCTTCCAGTGCGCCCGCGCCATCATCCGCTCCGACCTCTGGAACCCGGACAAGCATGTGCCGCGCGAGGCCCTGCCGAGCGCGGGAACGATCCTCTCCACCCTGAGCGACGAAGCCATCGACGGAGCGGCCTACGACAGCGAGCTGCCGCAGCGGGCGAAGCGCACGCTCTACTGAGCGGCAGCCGGATATTTCCATGTGAATCAAGAGCCTGCGAGCTCGCCTTCGCGGCTCGCTGGAAGACGGCTGAAAGATATCACATTGTCGTCCTAGTGCTGACAATCTGAAAATCAATAATCACAATTGTCGGCAAGAGGAATGAAACATCTCTTCTCTTTGTCGACGTGCATCCCTGCTAGATCGTTGTGTTTTTCTGTTGACGTACAGAGTCAGTTTTGCGTGGAAAATAGGAGTAAAACATGAAAGATGCGGCAGTTCTGCTTGCATTGATTGGGTTCACCTACGGTGTTGCAGCGCCCGCTGTGGCCGTGTCCCTCGATAGACACGGACCCGTCGTCTTCGACAAGGACAAATGCAAGTACGGCGAAGTTTGGGATGAGGCGACGAAGAAGTGCGTCAAGAAGCCGTGACGGCTGACGCACGAGGTCGTTAGGTCCCCCCCGAGGCGGGCAGCCACCAGACCCTCCCAAATCACCTCGGCTGCCCGCCTCCCCATCCTTGTCCTGTCCGCCGGCCGGCAGCGCCCCGGCCGCCATCCGCCCCGCGATTTGATTTGAGACGTGGGCGGAAAGATGCTGCAATGACGGCCATCCAGAGGGGCGGCGGGGCCATGCAGAGGGCTGGAATCATGCGCGCTGGACGGTGCTTGCGTTTCGCTCCGCTGGCGCTCTTGCTGATGCCGCTGCCCGGCTGGGCCGCGTGCCTCGCGCCGGGGGAGCCGATCGTCGGGGAGCTGCGCGCGGTCGAGACGCGCTTGCCCACGGGCGAGCCCATCCGGAATCTCCATCTCGTGTTGCCGCAGCAGACCTGCCTCGGCATCGGCTATGGCGCGGACGGCGCCCATCGGCTGGCAGCCGTGCGCGCGGTGCAGGTGATGCCCCGGAGCGCGGCGGAGCGGCGGCGCTACGCCGACCATATCGGGGCGATGCTGGCGCTCGCAGGGCGGTTCGGCGCGCCGCAGGGTCCGGCGGACACCGGCGACGCGCTGCTCTTCGAGCCGCGCATCGTGACCGTGCAGGCGCGGCCGGGTCGAGCCGCGCATCGTGACCGTGCAGGCGCGGCCGGGCGGGCCGCCCTCGGCGAAACCGGCGCGGCCCCCGGTCGAGCGTCACGCCCGTGTACCCGCGGTTCCCTACGCCGACCCGAAGACGCTGCCGCCCCCGGCCGCCGCGCCGCCGCAGCCGGCCGTGCCCGACCTCAGGACGCAGGTGCACCGGTTCGTGGTCGGCACCTATCTGCGCCTGCACCGGCTCGACCCGTACGAGATCGAGGCGCACTACCGGCCGCATGTGGACTATTTCGGCCGGCCGCAGCTCCCGGTCCGGCTGGTGCTGAAGAAGAAGCTGAAGCACTACCACAGGTGGCCGATCCGCCGGTACGCGCTGCTTCCGGGCTCGCTGCGGCTGGCGCCGAGCCACAAGGTCCCCGGCGCCTACGACGTTACCTTCGACTACAGCTACGAGCTCGGCGACAGCGACTACGACCTGACCCGAAGCGGGCGCGGGCGGGCGGAGCTGACCCTGGACGTGCGCTCCGTGCCCTTCCGCATCTGCCGCGAGGACGGCGGCGCGCTCGAATACTGGTAAGCGCCTATGGGGTCAGACCCCTATCGGTAATCCGCCCGGCCTTGTCAGGCCGAGCCCTGGGTCGGGCCGCCGAGGGCGTCGTGCTCGCTGATCTGCAGCTCCAGCTCGTCCAGCAGCGCGGCCATGGCCGCGTCGATGTCCTGGCGGGAGACGCCTTCCTGGAGCATGGCGGCGAGCAGGCTGGCGGCGCCGTGCAGCGCGATCGAGAAGCGGGGCAGCCCGCTGGTCACCTCCCACGCCGATGCTGCCGGCAGCAATACCAGTTCCGCAAACTCCTGCGCCCGGCACACGGGACAGTCGTCGCTCAAGTCGTGCTCGATGATCGCGTTCAGATCCGTGGACATCGGTCGGGATTCCTCAAGGCGTGAAGCTGTCCGAAATCTAGCGCATTTCGCGGTCGAGTGGACCCGTCGCAGCGGCCCGGCGGACAGGTATCTGTTTTCTAAGGTGAACCAAAGGCTTCTCTGCCCAGGCTCGGCGCAGCATGAAGCTTCGGGCTGCGCAGAGCCCGAGATCTGTGCCGTCGCAGGCGGTGCGGCGTGGGCGGCCGGCGCCTAGATTCGCGGAACGAACGCGGGCTTGATGGCGTCTTTCTTGGGCTTACGCCTCGGCGGCGCCTGCCGCACCGCGCGCGCGGGGCGGGGCGTCTCGAACCGGAAGGCCGCACGGCGGGCGACCATGAAGGCCTCGTCGGAATACTTGGCCCAGCGCAGCAGGTCGTAGCGCGCGGTGACGAAGCTCTTGTAGATGCGCTTCAGCAGCGGATCGCTCTTCACGGCATCGGCGACCACGTCGCCCGAGATCTTGCCGAGCTCGTTCAGCACGTCCCGGGGGAACCGCTTCAGCTCGATGCCGTGCTCCTGGATCAGCTTGGCCAGGAAGATGCCGTTGCGGCTGGAGAACTCGGCCAGCGACTGCCGGTGCTCCGAGGCGCAGGCGATGCGGACGATCTCCCGCTGCGCCTTCGACATGGAGCGCCAGACGTCGAGATTGATGCCCAGCGCCCAGACGTTGCCCGGCGCGTGGAAGCCCGGATAGTAGTAGTAGCGCGCCGCCTTGTGCAGCCCCACATCCATGTCCGACCAGGGCCCGATCCACTCGGCCGCATCCACCTCGCCGGAGGTCAGCGCCGGGATGATCTTCTTGCGCGGCAGCCGCACCGGCTGGGCGCCGGCCCGCCGCAGCACGTCGCCGGCGATGCCCGGAATACGGATCTTCAGGCCCTTAAGGTCGTCGAGCGTGCTGATCTCCTTGTTGTACCAGCCGCCCATCTGGCAGCCCGTATTGCCGGCGGCGAAGGGCTTGATGTTGAAGCGCTCCGCGTGCTCGTCCCAGAGCTCCTGGCCGCCCATATAGGCGAGCCACGCCTCCTGCTCCATCGGGGTCATGCCGTAGGGGAGGGAGGTGAAGAAGTTGAAGCCGGCCGATCGCTTGTGCCAGTAGGTCTCGGGCGCGTAGTACATCTCCGCGTCGCCCTTGGAGACCGCGTCGAAGGCGTCGAGCCGCTTCGGGAAGCGCTCGTTCCACTCCAGCTTGACCTCCAGCGTTCCCTCGCCCGCCTCGTTGAGCGTCTTGGCCATCTGTGCCGTGGCGACGCCGGATCCGCCCGTGTTGCGGGACCAGCCGGTGACCAGCCGCAAGGTACGCTTGCCCTGGGCGATGGCCGGGGCGGGGAAGGCTGCCGGGGCCACTGCTGCCGCGCTGACGGCGCCGGTCAGGAATGTTCTGCGCTTCATGGTCGTTACCTCGGTGTCTTCGCGGCTGCCATCCGCCTGCGCGGGGACCTGCGGTCTAGTTCTCGTTGAAGGTCAGGCCCGGCGCAGGGTTCGGCGTTTCCGCCGGAGGCTGCGCCGCCGCGGTTCTCGGCCGTGGCGTCGGGCGGCGCTGTCCGCTGGGCGCTCCGCCCGACGGCTTTCTGGTCGGCTCCGGTTTCGATGCCCCGGTGTCGGGCGCCGAGGCCTCGACGCTCGGCAGGCGGCTGTAGGCGAACGGCAGGCGCCGCGCCACCAGATAGGATTCGTCGGAATACTTCATCCAGCGCGCCAGCTTGGCCCGCGTTGCCATGAAGCTCGCATGGATCTTCTCGCCGACGGCATCGCCCTTCACCGACTGGGCGATGACCTTTTCCGAAGCGCCGGCAAACGCCAGCAGCACCGCTTTCGGATAGCGCACCAGATCCACCGCCTTCAGCTTCTGGATGGCGAAGATGGCCTCGCTGTTCTTGCGGTTGAAGTCGGCCAGCATGCGCTGGCTCTCGGCGTGGCTGGCCAGCTCGATCAGGCGCCGGTGGCGGGGCTTCAGGTCGTCCCAGATGCCGCGGTTGATGCCCAGGCTGATCATGGTCCCGGGCTCCTGGAAGCCGGGCCAGTAGTAGAAGCGGGCCGCCTTGTGCAGGCCGAGCGCCATGTCGCTCCAGGGCCCCAGCCATTCCGTGGCGTCGATGCGGCCCGACTTGAGCGCGGCGATCATGGCGGCGGGCGATACCGAGACGGTGCGCGCGCCGAGCCTGCGCAGGACCTCGCCGGCCAGGCCCGGCATGCGGATCTTCAGGCCCTTCAGCTCCTCGGGCGTCTCGATCCGCTTGTTCGACCAGCCGCCCATCTGCACGCCCGTGTTGCCGGCGGCCATCGCCTTGATGTTGTACCGGCCGGAGAGCGTGTCCCAGAGCTCCTGCCCGCCCAGCTTCGAAAGCCAGGTGTCGAGCTCGAGCGCCGTCATGCCGAAGGGCACCGAGGCGAAGAAGTTGAAAGCCTTGGACTTGCCCTCCCAGTAGTACTCAGCGGCGTGGTACATGTCCGCCTCGCCCTTGGAGACGGCATCGAACACCCGGCCGGCGGGAACCAGCTCGCCCGCGGCGTAGAGCTTGACGGTCAGCTCGCCGTCGGAGGCGTCCGTGATCGACCGGGCCAGCCGGTTGGCGCTTGTTCCCAATCCTGGAAAGTTGCGGGGCCAGGCCGTGACCATCTTCAGAACGCGCTGGCCTTGGGCGAGCGCCGGCTTCGGCGCTGTCAGTGCGGTCGCGACCACCGTCGCGGAAACCCCCGCCGCACCGGCGAGGACGCTTCGACGCTTCATTCAACTTCCCCCGTCCGACCTCAGCAACGCGAGAGCGGGCACGCATCACCTCAGGGCTACAACAGCACAGTCGTGCAACTACAAAGTGTCAATATGATGTCGCGTTACCGAGAGCCGGAACTGGACTGACCTAGAGTTTTGAAAAAGCCCCGCGAATCTGTTTTGCGCCGCCGCGTAGCTTTGCGTCTGTTTGCCGCCCGTGCCGGTGACCTGCCAAGCGCCCCACTTAACGCTTCGTTAACCGCAAAGCTGCCAGATTTCAGCCATGTCCAGGATCAAGCTGACACGGAAAGAGAGACGCGCGCTGCACCGGATCGTCGAGGCTGGCGGGGCTTGCAGGGAGCATCAGCTTGCCGCCAACCACGCTTCGAAGTTCACCGCGCACGGGCTCGTCTCCGTGGACTGGGCGTTCTCCAACTGCGCGCAGTACCGGCTGACCCTTCAAGGGCAGGCCGAGGTGCTGCGCCAGCGCTTTCAGATGAGCGCCCTTTTGGCCGATCTCGGCCTGGACGTGTTCACCCGCTGGCACTGGCCCACGCCCAGAGCCCGGCGCGCCTCGGCGCAGCAGGTCTAGGACCCGGATCGGGCGGCACCCGCGCCTGCCGCTCTCCGCAGCCCTCCTTCCGCGTGCAAATCTCAACTGAGCCTTGCAGCCTTTTTTTCCAGACAATGCAAATGCTTGGACGAAAGTCGAAACAGTCTGGCTATTGCTTCGCGACTATTGCACCATATATGCCATGAACATGGGGGGTGGCGGTTCGGCCCGGGAGGCCGAAGCGGCGCATTTGGGGTTGAGGCAAGGTCCATGGCGAATGCAGCGGGCAGGGCGTCGGTTGACGCAAACGCATCCGATATTTTCGAAGTGCTGGTTATCGACGACGACGTCATCGACGTCACGATCATCAAGCGCGCGCTGGCCAAGTCCGAGTTTCCCGTCGGCCTCCAGTTCGCGGATGGGGGCGAGGAGGCGTTGCGGCTGCTGCGGCGCGAGGGCGGCTTCGCGAACGCTCGGCAGCCGCAGCTCATCCTGCTCAATCTGGGTCCGTCGGCCGAGGACGGCCTGAGCTTCCTGAAGAGCTTCCGGTCGGACGCGGCCCTGGACCAGGTGCCCGTGGTGGCCATGGCGGACTCGGAGGACCCCGCGGCGCTGAAGCAGGCTTATGCCGCCGGCGCCAGCTCGGTGGTCACGAAGATCACGTCGCGGGACGGCATGGAGCGCCTGCTGACGTCGATCGCGGACCACTGGTTCAAGACCTCAAAGGTCTTCTATCTCGATCTTTAGGGCTCGTCGTCTTTGGGTCCGCCACCGTGACGCCCATATCCTGGGGAGAAATACCGGCGGGCGGCCCGACGCCGCCCCGCCGGTGCACCGCATGAGGGTTGCCATGACACAGCGAGGCGCGACGTCGCCGCTCCTTTCCGCCGGGTTTGCGGCGGCCCTGCTCGTCGCCGGCGCCGGCGATGCCTTCGCCGGCCGCAAGGCGCCGCCGACGGGCTGCCGCTACATCACGGTGGAGAGCAAGTACACCGCCGACACCGTGTCGGGCTGCGTGCGCTCCGGCCGCCGGGGCCCCGAGGTGCGCCTGCCCAGCGGCGCCTGGATCCCCTGCCACTTCGGCTGCGCCGACACCCTGCGCTCCCAGACCATCGATTTCTGGTTCTGGATCGAGGAGAACGCCCTGGACCGCTAAAGCATGTCTCCCGAAAGTGGATACCGGTTTCGGGAAAAAAGACATGCTTCAATAAAGAGCTAGGGCCATTCTGGCTTGATGAGATCCATTCGCGGCGTCGAGCGAGGAAGCCCAGCGACCGCCACCTTCCCCGTCATTCCCGCTTTCGCGGGAATGACGGAAGTAGGGCCGATGAGGCCCCATCGAACCGGAAACGCGCTAGCCCACCACCACGGTGAGACGTCCGGCCAGGGCCGGTGTCCGCGGTTACCCCTGGATCTGACCAAATTTTGGGCGGCAATTGCCGACTATTTGACGTTGGCCGTACCGGGGCCTCTCCCTAGGATGACCGGGCCATGCAATTGCTCAACTCCTACGGCGCGTGGCCGCGCTGAGAGCTGCCGTCTCCAAAGCATCGATTGGCAAGGCTGCGTAAGGGCGGGTTTTTCGGACCCGCCCCCTTTTTTTGCCGACAGGCCCGAGACCCGCTCCAAAGCGCTCGTACGGGATGACATCGCGGCGTCCTCTTGATACTCCCTAGAGCATGTCTCCCGAAAGTGGATACCGGTTTCGGGAAGAAAGACATGCTTCAACAAAGAGCTAGAGCAATGGCGCGAATCAGAATGATCGCGACATGCTCTAGGCATGAGGTCGAAGGGCACCAGCCACAGGGGGCGAGGTCATCGCGTGTCACGTTTTCCAGGGTATTGCCGTCGTCGCCATCGTTCCATGACTCCGGGCGCCTCATGAGCGCGCCTGCCGCCCTGCCGCTCGACGGCATCCGGGTCGTCGAGTTCAGCCACATGGTGATGGGGCCGACCTGCGGGCTCATCCTGGCGGATCTCGGCGCCGACGTGATCAAGGTGGAGCCCGCGCCCGACGGCGACAAGACGCGCCGGCTGAGGGGCTCCGGGGCCGGCTTCTTCGCCATCATGAGCCGCAACAAGCGCAGCGTCGTCCTCGACCTGAAGTCGCGCGAGGGCCTCGACGCGGCGCTGCGCCTGATCCGCACCGCGGACGTGGTGATCGAGAATTTCCGGCCCGGCGCCATGGCGCGGCTCGGGCTCGGCTACGAGGCGCTCAAGGCGGACAATCCGGGCCTCATCTACATGTCCGCCAAGGGCTTCCTGCAAGGCCCCTACGAGCACCGCACGGCGCTCGACGAGGTGGTGCAGATGATGGCGGGCCTGGCCTATATGACGGGCCCGGAAGGCCGGCCGCTGCGCGCCGGGTCTTCGGTCAACGACATCATGGGCGGCATGTTCGGCGTCATCGGCATCCTGGCGGCGCTGCTCCGCCGCCGGTCGACGGGCGAGGGGAGCCACATCGAGAGCGCGCTCTACGAGAACTGCGTCTTTCTGGTCGCCCAGCACATGGCCCAGTACGCGGTCACGGCCGAGCCGGCAGCGCCCATGCCGAGCCGGATCTCGGCCTGGTCCGTCTACGACGTCTTCGACACCGCCGACGGCCAGGTCTTCGTCGGCGCCGTCACGGACACGCAATGGGACATCTTCTGCGAGGCCTTCGGCTTCGACGACCTGGCGGCGGACCCGGAGCTTGCCACCAACCGCGAGCGCGTCCTGCAAAGGGACAGGTTCATGCCGCGGATCAGGGAGCGCTTCGCGCGACTGACGGCGGACGAGCTGATGACCCGCTGCGAGGCGCTGGGCCTGCCCTATGCGCCCATCCGGCGGCCGCAGGACCTGTTCGAGGACCCGCACCTGACGCAGTCCGGCGGCCTGCTGGACGTGACGCTCGCCGACGGCCGCACGACCCGGGTGCCGGCGCTGCCGCTGGCCATGGACGGCCGGCGCTTCGGCGTGCGCCGCGACCTGCCGGGCCCGGGCGAGCACACCGGCGACATCCTCGCGGAGCTCGGCCTCGATGACGGCACGACCGACGAGACCGCTGCCTAAAGCATGTCTCCCGAAAGTGGGTACCGGTTTCGGGAAAAAAGACATGCTTCAACAAAGAACTAGAGCTATGGCGCGAATCAGAATGATCGCGACATGCTCTAGCCGGTTAGGGCTGCTCAGAACTCATAGCCGAAGGCGGAGATCTCGGGCTCGTACCAGGCGCCGATCAGCGCCCGCGTGCCGTCGTCGTAATAGGGCTTGTAGCAGCGCGAGCGGCCGCGAGAGACGTTGAGGCTGGGCAAGCGAACGGCCCCTTTCAGGCCGATGCTCTCCAGCGCCAGATCGAAATCGTCCTCGATCCTCTCGTAAGACCCGACGAAATCGACGCAAGGTTTCCCATCCACTGTGTAGATTTCGAAATTGGGCACGAACGAGCTTCTTTTCTTTTTCAGGAACGTCTCGAAAGAGATGGGAGTGTCCTTGTTCCTCTGCTTGAAATGGTAATAGGAGACTTGGCGATCCCACGGGTTGCGCTCGAACGTGAACGTGAAATAGGTCTGCCAGATCTCAGGGCCCACATACTGCATGACGCGCCAGGCCGGCATGTGCTCGTAGTAGCCGACGGACGGATGGTAGCTTCGCTCGGGCCGGCGCAGCAGTCGCCGCCAGAGCGGTCGTTTCGGCACCAGCGGATGATCCAGCCGGTAGTTCTGGGCCGGCCGACCGGTGCGCACGGCCATCACTTCGGTGACGGCCGGCGTGATGACGTCGTCGGGGCCGCAGAGCTGCGACAACGCGGCCTCTACACTCGACGACGCCGTCTTGATTGTCTTCAGGTAGATGAAGCGGTGACGATGGGAGATGATCATTCCGGTTGTGCGGGGGGTATCGATGGCATGAGCACCGAAAGAGCGATGCCGGTGCCGCCGAATGCCGGCGTGATCGACCGTATCGAGCCGTGCGCCATCAGCGGCGCTCGTCGCTTGATTTCGGTTCCGGTTTCGCGCTCAATCTGCGTCTCCGAGGCCAGTTTCCGCCACCGGGAAAAAATAGATTATGGCGACACTCGGCAACAACAAGAAAATTTTTGCATTGGTTGCAATTTGCGCCTGATGATTGAAAACATTTTAAAAACAAGAATAGGCATAGTTAAAGCATGGACAAATAAATATCGTCAAAATGCAAGGAGTGCAGCCATGTCAATATTTCGGTTCTTTGGCATAGATGGCGGTTGTCGGAACCCATGCGAGGGGATGGCGATCAAGGCGCGTGACGGGCTCGGCAGCGGCAGCCGCCCGCGAAAGATCCTCGACAGGGGCGACCGCAATGGGACCGCACAGGGCGCCACGCGCGTCCCGCGGTTCGCGACGGCGCTGATTCGATAACGGCGGCACGGCAACCGGGACCCACGCCATGGACAGCATCGCCCCCTCTCTCGACAGCCGCATCGACGGCGCCATCGCCCGGCTCACCATCGACAATCCGGCCCGGCGCAACGCCATGTCGCTGGCCATGTGGCAGGAGCTGGGGGATGTGCTCGGCGCGCTGGCGGAAGATCCGGACGTGCGCGTGCTGGTGCTGAGAGGCGCGGGCGAGAAGAGCTTCTGCGCCGGCAACGACATCTCGGAGTTCGCGACGCTGCGCAACACACCCGAGCAGCGCCAGGCTTACGATCGGGTGACGGCGCGGGCCTACGCCGCGCTCGAAGGCTTCCCGCGCCCGACCATTGCGCGCGTCACAGGCTTCTGCATCGGCGGCGGGCTGGAGCTGGCCCAGCTCTGCGACCTGCAGATCGCCGCCGACACGGCCCTGTTCGCCGTGACGCCCGCCAAGCTCGGCATCGGCTACAAGCTCGACGACGTCATGCTGCTGACCCGCAACGTCGCCGCCAAGCACGCCAAGGAGCTGCTCTTCACCGGCCGCCGCTTCCCGGCCGAGGACGCCTTGCGCTGGGGCCTGATCAACCGCATCGTACCGGAAGCCGAGCTCGACGCCGTCGTGGACGACTACGCCCGGGAGATCGCCGCCAACGCGCCCCTCTCCGTGGCCACCGCCAAGGTGACCGTGGGCGAGGCCGTCAAGGAGGCGGCCGCCCGCGACCTGGAGCTCTGCGACCGCATGGTGCGCGACTGCGACACGAGCCAGGACCGCCTGGAGGGCCAAGCGGCGTTCGCCGAGAAACGCCCGCCGGACTTCCAGGGGAGGTAGCGCCTCGGCAGTTTCATCGAAGCGGCCACCCCCCTTCCGTCATTCCCGCGAAAGCGGGAATCCATTTACACGCGCCACAAGTGAGTGCCCATCGGTTGGCGCGCGGGGCTCTCCGAGACCACCTCTCGAACCATGTACTCTGCCGCAACCGCCAATGGACTCCCGCTCTCGCGGGAATGACGGAAAGGGCGCGATCAAGTTGGACTACGCCAAGGGCGCCCTCCGCTCAGACCAACGCCTCGCAGGCCGCCGCCAGCCGGTCGCAGGCCGTCTCCAGCACCGCGTCGGCGGCGGCGTAGGAGATGCGCAGATAGGGCCCCATGCCGAAGGCCGAGCCGGGCACCAGCGCCAGGTCGTGGTGGTCCAGCAGATAGGCCGCGAAATCCGCGTCGCTCTCGATGGTCTTGCCGTCCGGCGTGGCCTTGCCCAGCACGCCCGAGCAGTCCGGGAAGGCGTAGAACGCTCCCTTCGGCGTCGGGCAGGCGAGGCCGGGGATGGCCTGCAGCCGGCCCACCAGCCGGTCGCGGCGGGCCTGGAAGGTGCGGCGGTTGGCCTCCAGGAAGGTCTTCGGGCCCTTCAGCGCCTCGGCCGCGGCCCATTGCGCGATGCTGTTGGGGCTCGAGGTGCATTGGGTCTGCAGCTTCGACATGGCGCGGATCAGCGGCGCCGGGCCGCCGGCGAAGCCGATACGCCAGCCGGTCATGCAATAGGCCTTGGACATGCCGTTCATGGTCAGCGTGCGCTCGAACAGCTTGGGCTCGAGGCCTGCGATGGTGTGGAAGACGGCGTTGTCGTAGATCAGGTGCTCGTAGATGTCGTCCGTCAGCACCAGGACATCCGGGTGGTCGAGCAGCACGTCGGCGATTTGTCTTAGGGAGTCCGCGTCGTAGACGGCGCCCGAGGGGTTCGTCGGGTTGTTCAGGATCAGCCATCTGGTGCGCGGCGTGATCGCGGCGTCCAGGTCCTCCGGCGCCAGCAGGAAGCCCTTGTCCGCCCGCGTCTCGACGATCGTCGGCGTGCCCCCCGCGACCCGCACGATGTCCGGATAGGAGACCCAGTGCGGCGCCGGGATGACGACCTCGTCGCCATCGCCGACCGTGGCCATCAGCGCGTTGAAGATCACCTGCTTGCCGCCGGTGCCGACCGAGATCTGGTCCGCGCCGTAATCGAGCCCGTTCTCGTCCCGGAACTTGGCGGCGACGGCCGCCTTCAGCTCGGCCGTGCCGTCGACGGTGGTGTATTTGGTGGCGCCCCGGTCGAGGGCCGCCTTGGCGGCCTCCTTGATGTGGTCGGGGGTGTCGAAGTCGGGCTCGCCGGACGAGACCGTCACCACGTCGCGGCCGGCGGCCTTGAGCTCGCGGGCGCGCTGGGTGATGGCGTTGGTGGGCGAGCGCTTGAAGCGCGCCATGCGGGGCGCGAGGGGCAGGTCCATCGGGGGACTCGGTCCTTCTGCTCTGGTCGGGCTGGGGCTCAGACGATCTCGGGCTCGGGAATGCCGAGCGCGTCGGCCGGGAGCGCCCCGTCCTTGGCCTCGGCGATGGTCTCCTCCTCGGCCGCGATCTTGTCGCGCGAGGCCTGCAACAGGGCCTCCAGTTGCTCCAGCGGGACCACCGCGATGCCGTCGTCGTCGCCCACGATCAGGTCGCCCGGGCGCACCGTGCAGCCGCCGCAGGAGATCGCCGTGTCGATCTCGCCGCCGAAGCCCTTGTGCGGCCCGGCGGGCGTGATGCCGGCGACGTAGCAGGGAAAGCCCAGCTCCCGGATCTCGCCCGCGTCGCGCACGCTGCCGTCGATCACCACGCCGGCGAGCTTATGGGCGATGGCCGCATGGGTCATGATAGCGCCCCAGACCGCGGGCTCCGACGCCCCGCCCGCATCGATCACCAGCACCTCGCCCGGCTCCATGCATCCGATGGCGCGGTGCGAGGCCGAGTTGTCGCCCACCATGGAGCGCACCGTGCGGGCCTGGCCGACGAGCGTGGTGCCCGGCGAGAGCGGCGAGATGCGCGCCGCCATGGCGCCCGTGCGGTTCATGCAGTCGGAGACGATCGAGGGCGGGATGCCGCGCCAGGCGTCGATCTCTTCCGCGCTCAGTTTCCTGAAGTCCGTCTTGCGGCGGGTGAGGGGCATGCAAAGGCTCTCCGTTTTTCTTGGGCCGCATCGTGTTCGGGCACCCCTCCATCGATGGCGCCGCAGGCGGGGGCGGCGCAGCGTCTGATCGAAAAGGGCGGAATGCGGGTTGGATTGGATCGGTCGACGCGGCAAGATCGCACCGACGCCCATTCGAAATCCACCAAAAAAGAAACGGACCTGACATGACCAACCTCGATCCGCGGGAGATCAAGCCACGGCTGACGTCCGGCGAGGAGATCGCCTTCCTCGACGTACGCGAGTACGGCCAGTACGGCGAGGGCCACCCCTTCTTCGCCGTCAACCTGCCCTACAGCCGCCTGGAGCTGGTGGCCGAGGCGCGCCTGCCGCGCAAGACCGCGCCCGTGGTGCTCATGGACGACGGCGACGGCGTCGCCGAGCGGGCGGCCCGGCGCCTGTCCGATCTCGGCTACACGGACGTTTCGCTCTGCGCCGGCGGCGCTCCCGGCTGGGAAGCGGCGGGCTTCACGCTCTTCAAGGGCGTCAACCTGCCGAGCAAGGCCTTCGGCGAGGTGGTGGAAGAGGTCTGCCACACGCCGCGCCTGACGGCGCAGGAATTCGAGGCCAGGCGCGCCGGCGGCGAGCGGCTGGTGCTGCTCGACGGCCGCACGCCGGCCGAGTTCCGCAAGATGACCATCCCGGGCTCGGTCTCCTGCCCGAACGCCGAGCTCGGCCACCGGCTGCCGGCCTTGGTCAGCGACGACGAGACGCCCATCGTCGTCAACTGCGCCGGCCGCACGCGCTCCATCATCGGGGCGCAGTCGCTGCGCAATCTCGGCCTGAAGAACCCGGTCTACGCGCTGGAGAACGGCACCCAGGGCTGGGAGCTGGCGGGCTTCGAGCTGGAGCGCGGCGCCACGCGCTCCTATCCCCAGGAGATCGCGCCCGAGGCCCAGGCCCGGTCCCGGGAGGCCGCCGGCAGGCTGCGCGCCGAGCACGCCGTCCCGGTCGTCGACCGGGCGACGCTGGAGGCCTGGCGCGCCGACGGTTCGCGCACGCTCTACGTCCTCGACGTGCGCACGGAGGAGGAGTACGCAGCCGGGCATCTCGCCGGCGCCCGCCACGCACCCGGCGGCCAGCTCGTGCAGGCGACCGACCAGTGGGTGGCCGTGCGCGGCGCCCGCATCGTGCTCACCGACGACACCGGCCTGCGCGCCGCCAGCACGGCGCTCTGGCTGCGCGCCATGGGCCACGACGCCAGCGTGCTCGATGTCGATCTCGGCGCGGAGCCCGGATTGACCACCGAGGCGCCGGCCGAAGCGGCCGTGCCGGCGACCTTGCCCGCGGTCGAGCCCGGCGGCCTCGCGAGCCTGATGGGCGAGGGCGCCGCGCTCGTCGATCTGAGCCCCGGCATGGCCTACCGCGATGGCCACATCGCGGCCGCGCGCTGGGGCATCCGCCCGCGGCTCGGGGCGCTCGGTCTCGCGCCCGACCGGGACATCGTGCTCGCCGCTCCGGCGGACATCGCCGAGCTCGCCGCCAAGGACCTCCGAGAGCAGGGCTGCGAGCGGCTGCACCGCCTTACCGGCGGCCCCGACGACTGGCGCGCCGCCGGCCTCGACATGGCCGCCACGCCCGAGACGCCCGCCGACGGCGACTGCATCGACTACCTCTTCTTCGTGCACGACCGCCACGACGGCAATCTCGACGCCGCCCGCGGCTATCTCGACTGGGAAACCGGCCTCATCGCCCAGATGGATGCGCAAGAGTCGGGGGTGTTCCGGCTGGGCGGGTGAGGGGGCGTCGAGGGACCGGTCGCAGCCTACCCTCCGTCATTCCTGCGAAAGCAGGAATCCATTCCACATCGCCGCGCGGCCAGAACCCTCGGTTAGCGCGACGTGCTCCGCGGACCTCTCTTTCACCCATTCGTTCTATTGCGAACGCCAATGGATTCCTGCTTTCGCAGGAATGACGGGGGTTGTGGAACCGGCCGGAGCGAAGGCCCTCTCTTTGGTTGGCGGACTTCAGTCCCGCCGCTCGCTCACCCGCCCTTGGGCCGCACCAGCCGGAGCTTCTGGATCTTGCTGCCCCAGGTCTCGTCCACGTGCTCCTCGGCGATCGTGAAGCCGTGCGCGTCGTAGAGGCCGAGCGCCGCGTCCAGGCCCCTGAAAGTCCACAGATGCGTCTCGCGGAAGCCGTGGGCGTCGCAGAACGCCATGGCCCGCTCGATCAGCGCCTTGCCGAGTCCCGTGCCGCGGCAGTCGTCCGAGACCAGGAAGAACCTCAGCAGCGCGCGGCCGTCGCCCAGGCCGTCGCCGTCGATCGCGATGCTGCCGACGATGTGGCCGTCGAGCCGCGCGGTCCAGATCTCGTTCACCGGGCTCTCCAGCCGCTCCACCAGGTCCACCATATCGCCGGCCGTCTCGGTCTCGAAGCTGGCGCCGAAGCCGACGCGTGCGTTGTAGTAATGGGCGTGCATCTCGACCATGCGGCCGATCAGGCCCGGCACGTAGCCGTCCTCGATCGTCGCCTGGGGCCGGCCCAGGGCCGGGTCGCCGCACGTCCGGCTCGCCTTGAGGGCGGCGGTATAGGTTTCGAGCCCCGTCAGGACCTGCTGCCGGCAGCGGTCCGGGAGCGGCGCGAGCGCGGACCCGACCTGGCGCTCGGCGAACGCGGTGATCGCGTCGAGGGTCGCCGCGCCCCGATGGGTCAGGTGCAGATGCTTGCTGCGGCCGTCGTCCGCGGCGCGCGCCTCGCGCAGCTCGCCTCTCTCGACGAGGGATTTCACCAGCCGGCTGACGGTCGACTTCTCCAGCAGCAGCTTGGCCGAAAGGTCCTTGGCCGAGAGCCGGCCGGCGGCGCCGATCTCCACGATGGCATGGACGGCCGACGGCGGCAGGTCGGTCCCCGCCACGGTCTTACCCATAAAGCCGAACTCGCGCACCAGCGCGCGCGAGGCGGAGCGGACCTTGGTCACCATGTCGGTTGAAGCGCGCTGCATCTGACCTCCACCCATATAGTTGTATCATACAACTATATGGGGCTTTGCCGATCGGAGCAAGCGGCACATGCCATGGGAAGGCGTAGCCGCCGGCGGCATCCACAACGTAAC
The DNA here is from genome assembly GCA_022361215.1 of Hyphomicrobiales bacterium. Taxonomy (GTDB): domain Bacteria; phylum Pseudomonadota; class Alphaproteobacteria; order Rhizobiales; family Methyloligellaceae; genus JAKSBI01. The sequence continues at coordinate 17,562 of JAKSBI010000076.1, forward strand.
CGTCAACAGACCCTGGAGACATTGCGCCGCAGCGCGCCTGCGCCGTCCGCAACGGCCCCCAGGCCGCCGTTCGAGTGGCCGTCCGGCCCTTGCGCGCGGTTCGGAAATCCGGTGTCATGGAAGTGTCATGGAGAGCCCCTAACACGGTGCCGGGCGAGCGGGACTCTCCGGGGGCGGTCGTACCGCTTCGCATCCCAAGATCAAAAAGGCATCGATGCAGGCTGAGAACAGGCAACGTTGGATGGGGCTGCTGGCCCGCGCCGATGCGTCGGCGCTGTCGGCTCTGATTGAAGGTCTCGGCGAGGTTCCTTCTTACGAGCTGCTGCGCCGGCCGGAAAGCGGGCTGGTGATGGTGCGCGGGCGCGCCGGCGGATCCGGGAAGCCCTTCAATCTGGGCGAGATGACGGTCACGCGCTGCTCGGTGCGCACGGCAGATGGCGGCATCGGCCATGCCTATGTGCAGGGCCGTCGGCCGGAGCATGCGGAGCGGGCGGCGCTGCTGGACGCCCTGCTGCAGGACCCGGACCGGACGGAGACGCTGATGGCTGAAGTCGTGGCGCCGCTCGAGCGGCGCGAGACGGAGCGGCGCGAGGCGCGTCTGAAGGAAAGCGCGGCGACGCGTGTCGAGTTTTTCACCATGGTGCGGGGCGAGGACGATGAGACCGGCGGTTGACCTGGCACCGGGCTTTGCGGAGCCGGTGCACGGCGCGCAGCGGACCTTTCGCGATCTGCTGAGCGCGCTGGCGTGCCCCGGCGCCCCGGTCGAGACCGCCGGCGTCGACGCGGCCCCGGCGCCGCTCTCGCCCACGCTCGCCGCCGCGGCGCTGACCCTGCTCGACCATGAGACGCGGGTGGCGCTCTGCCCGCCGCTCGATCGCGCGGGCGTGCCCGACTATCTCGCCTTTCACACGGGCGCGGACCTCGGCGCGGCGCTTGGCGAGGCGGATTTCGTGCTCGCGGCAGCGGACGCGCTGCCGGACATCGCCGCCCTCAAGGTCGGCACGGCGGAGTATCCGGACCGCTCCGCGACGCTGCTCATCGGCGTCGACGGGTTCGCGGGCGGCGAGCGCGTGACGCTCTCCGGGCCGGGCATCGAGGAGACGCGCGACTTCGCGGTGGACGGGCTCGACGCCGCGTTCTGGGCGGCGGCGCGGCGCAACCATGCGCGCTACCCTCTGGGTGTCGATTTCATTTTCTGCGGGCCGGGCGCCGTGGCCGGCCTGCCGCGCAGCGCGGCCATCGCGGCGCGCGCCTCAGGAGCGGGGTGAGCCCATGTACGTAGCGGTCAAAGGCGGCGAGGCGGCCATCGAGCGGGCGCATGCCTTGCAGGCCAAGGAGCGGCGCGGCGATACCGCCGTGCCGGAGCTGACCACCGAGCAGATCTCCGAGCAGCTCACGCTGGCCGTCGACCGGGTGATGACGGAAGGCTCTCTCTACGACCGCGATCTTGCGGCGCTGGCGGTCAAGCAGGCGCGGGGCGATCTGATCGAGGCCGTCTTTCTGATTCGCGCCTACCGCACCACCATGCCGCGCTTCGGCTATTCCGAGCCCGTGGAGACCGGGGCCATGACCATCCGCCGCCGCGTCTCCGCCTCCTTCAAGGACCTGCCGGGCGGCCAGATCCTCGGGCCTACCTTCGACTACACCCACCGGCTGATCGATTTCGAGTTGCAGAACGGCTCCGGCGAGACGCCCGGCGAGGTGTCCCAGGCACCGGCCGATCCCGAGATGCCCCGCGTGCTCGATCTCCTGCGCGACGAGGGCCTGATGGAGCCGCCGGACGGCGCCGTGGCGACGGAAGGCGGAGACGGGGAGGCCGTCGGCGACCTGACCCGCGAGCCCCTGGAGTTCCCGGCCGACCGGGACGTGCGCTTGCAGAACCTGGCGCGCGGCGACGAGGGGTTTCTTCTCGCGCTCGGCTACTCGACCCAGCGGGGCTACGCGCGCAACCATCCCTTCGCCGGAGAGATCCGCATGGGCGAGGTGCGCGTGGAGCTCGTGCCCGAGGAGCTGGGCTTCGCCATCGAGATCGGCGAGATCACGTTGACAGAG
>JAKSBI010000403.1 GCA_022361215.1 Hyphomicrobiales bacterium
CTTCGGCATCTCCACGGGCTCGACGATCTCCTCGCCGGAGTCCAGATAGTCCTGGGCCTCGAACGGCGACGCCGTCACCAGATGCACCTCGTAGGGGAAGTCCGCCGGCCCGTCCTCGTCCGCCTCGGTGAGGACGATGTAAAGCGCGGGCTGGCCGCTCTCGAGATTGTGCTTGTAGGCCTCGGTCTCCTTGGCGAACAGCTCCAGCGGCAGGGTGGCGGCGTAATAGTGCACCCAGCCGTCGCCGCGCATCAGCTCCTTCCATTGGAAAAGCTCGGGCACGCCGGTCACCACGCCCACCGGCCGCCAGATGTGATCCTGCCAGGGGCTGTCGATCTCCTCGCGGGCGACGACGATGCCGACAGGCATGGATTCCGATTGAGTCGTCAAGGCGGTGTCCTGCTCACCTTCGCTTTGCGGTGGCGCCGGGCCCGGCGGACGTCCTGTCCACGGCCATCGATTCAGCATTTCCGTCGCAACCCTTGTGGCCGTGGGCGCCGGAGTATAATACGCTTCTTTCCCGCATGCGCGCGAGCCAGCGTTAAACTATTGTCTAAGACGGCCGGGAGGCAGTATCCCCGCCCGGACAAAAGTCGATTTCGGCAGGAAATACATGGCATTACAAGTGAACGGCCGACAACTTCTGGTCTGCAATTGCGAGCGGACCATGGAGATCGACGGCGACAATCTGAAAGCCGGCCTCGGCGGCGACGGAGACTTGACGGTGCACGCGCATCTGTGCCGCGCCCAGGTGGAGACGTTCGGCCGGGCGCTCGACACGGGCGAGCCGCTGCTGGTGGCCTGCACGCAGGAGGCGCCGCTGTTCCGGGAGCTGGCGGAGGAGAAGGGCGTCACGGACATCGCCTTCACGAACATTCGCGAGCGCGCCGGCTGGTCCGAGGCCAGGGGCGCGGCGCTGCCGAAGATGGCGGCGCTGATCGCGGAGGCGGCGCAGGAGGTGACGCCGGCGGGCACGGCGCCGGTGACGTCCGAGGGCGTCTGCCTGGTCTATGGCGCCGGCGAGCTGGCCAAGGAGGTGGCGGAGCAGCTCGCCCAGCGCCTCAGCGTCTCTCTGCTTCTGAGCGACGCCGCCGACGTGGTGCCGCCGAGCGTGGTGACGGTGCCCATCTACAAGGGCCGCATCGTGCGGGCGGCGGGCACGCTCGGCAGCTTCGAGATCACGGTGGACGGCTATGCGCCGGCGGTGCCCTCCTCCCGCGACGCCCTCGATTTCGTGATGGAGCGCAACGGCGCCAGCTCGACCTGCGACCTGATCTTCGACATGTCCGGCGACACATCGTTGTTTCCCGCGGGCGAGCGCCGCGACGGCTATTTCCGCGTGGACCCGAACCACGCCGTCGGCATCGCCAAGGCGATGTTCGAGATCTCCGACTATGTAGGCGCGTTCGAGAAGCCGCTCTATGTCACCTATAACGGGGACATCTGCGCGCACGCTCGCAACGAGCAGGTGGGCTGCAGCAACTGCCTGGACAACTGCCCGCTCTCGGCCATCTCGCCCGACGGCGACACCGTCAGCATCGACCCGCTGGTCTGCGGCGGCTGCGGCAATTGCAGCGCCGTCTGCCCGACAGGCGCGGTCAGCTACGCCTATCCCGCGCGCGGCGACCTGATCGGCCGCTGCCAGACGCTGCTCGGCACCTATTACGCCGCGGGCGGCCGCAACGCGGTGCTGCTCGTCCACGACCAGCGCCACGGCGACGGCCTGATCGGGGCCATGGCGCGCTACGGGCGCGGGCTGCCGGCCAACGTGCTGCCGCTGCCGCTCTATTCGGTGAACACGCTCGGCCATGACGCGCTGCTCTCGATGCTGGCGGCCGGCGCGCAACAGATCGTCGTGCTGACCCCGCCGGACCGGACCGACGAGCTGCCGGCGCTGGAGACGCAGGCCGCGCTGGCGAACACGTTCATGTCGGGCCTCGGCCATGGCGACGCCCCACGCGTCAGCCTGCTGACGGAGCAGGACCCGGACGCGGTCGAGGCGGCGCTTTACGGTCTCACGCCCCTGAACGGGCTGGCGCCCCTGGCGTTCACCGCGGTCGGCGGCAAGCGGGAGATCGCGCGCACCGTGCTCGGCAAGCTGAACGCCGAGGCGCCCGGCCCCCAGGAGGTTCTGGAGCTGCCGGAGGGCGCGCCCTACGGCCGTATCCAGATCGACACCGGCGGCTGCACGCTCTGCCTCGCCTGCGTGAGCTGTTGCCCTGTCGACGCACTGGCCGACAATCCGGAACGCCCGCAGGTGCGCTTCACGGAAGCCGCCTGCGTGCAATGCGGCCTCTGCCGCACCACCTGCCCCGAAAACGTGATCAGCCTGGAGCCGCGCTTCGACTTTACCAATGCGGCGCTCACGCCCCAGGTGCTCAACGAGGCCGAGCCCTTCGAATGCGTGCGCTGCGGCAAGCCCTTCGGCGTCAAGGCGTCGGTCGAGCGCGTCATCGCCGAGCTGGAGGGCAAGCACTGGATGTTCCAGAGCAAGGCGCAGTCGGAGCTGATCCGCATGTGCGACGAATGCCGCGTGATCGCGGTCTCCGAGCGCGGCGGCGACCCGTTCGCCGAAGGCGAGCGGCCGCGCATCCGCACCACCGACGACTACATCGCCGCCGAGGCGAAGGCGCGCGAAGCGGGCAAGACGCCGGACGATTTCCTGAACTGAGAGTGTGCCCGGCCGGTCAGCCGTGCTCGGCCTCGATGGGGTCCTGTCGAACCGCGCTCGTGTCGAAGGCGTCGCGCCAGAGGCGGATCAGCGCTCTTTCCGCCTCGCCTGCGGCATCGCGGTCGAGCTGGCGCAGCGCGATGCGAACGGCCACCCGCGCCAGCCGGCCGCCCTCCACCTCGAAGCCGGACGGCTCCCGGCCGGCCGCGATGGCCGCGCGGAGACGGCGCTTGGTCGCCACATAGGCCGCCACGCCGAAGCTCTCCAGCAGCGCCTGGAACGCCTCGTGCTGCGCCGCGTCGAAGGGCTTGTCCCGGCCGAGCGGCGTCGAGACCGGATTGGCGGGATAGAGCGCGGCACAGGGCAGCAGGCCGTCGGGGATCGGCGTGTTGGCCGAATGGGTGCGACCCGAGGCGAGCAGCTTCGGCAGCACATGGGTGTGCGGGCCCGCGGGCGACTTGCCGCCGGTGGCCGGGCCGCCGATCGGCTGATAGACCTCGACACGGCCGAGCCGGGTCAGCGCCACCCTGTTGGGGTGCGCCTCCAGAATGGCGGCCATGGCGGCGCAGCCCGGCGCGAAGATGGATTGGCCGGTGGCGCGCCTCAAGGTCTCGATCAGCTCGGGCGCATCGGTCCGGACGCAGAAGTCGACCTGCCGGCAGGCTGCGCCCGTGGCGCCCAGCCCCATGTCGAAAAGGATGCCGTCGCGGTCCCGGTCGCGGATCGCGTCCGTGTCGGGGCCGAGCTCGGTAACCGTCGACCGCCGGGACATCAGGGCCTCGCCCTCGGGCAGGCAGAGCGCCACCCCATGGCCCCAGCGATGGGACCGCGAGCTCAAGGTCTCGTAGGCCACCGGGCGCGCCGGCGCGCCCGGCTCCAAGCGGATGGCGCCGCGCGAGGTCACGCGCATCAGACGGGCCGGCTCGTCGCGCTCGACCGGCTCTCCCGCCTCCTGGTGGAACTCCGCAAGGGCGCCGAAAGTGCCCATGCTCCAGCCGGTCTCCGGGTCTTGCAGGTGCGTTTCCAGCAACGTTCTCAGATCCATGTGTCCTCCCTTGTGGTCCCTGGCCCCGATAGGATTATCCCCGCCCGCCGGCGAGGCTTTCCAGGGGCACGATGAACGGTACGCCGTCCACGGCGCCCAGATGCGCGGTGATGCCGTAGACGTCCTGCAGCGTCTCGGCCGTGAGCACCTCGGCGGCCGGGCCGACGGCCCGCACCCGCCCCGATGCCATGACCACCAGACGGTCGCAGAACCGCGCCGCCATGGACAGGTCGTGCAGCACGACGACCACCGCCCGCTCCGCGTCCGCCAGCCGGCGCAGATGCGCGAACAGCTCGAGCTGATGAACGGCATCCAGCCCGGCCACCGGCTCGTCGGCCAGCAGAACGGCCGGGTTCTGCGCCAGGGTCCGTGCGATCAGGGCGCGGGTGCGCTCGCCGCCGGACAGCTCGGTCACCGGCCGCCGGGCGAACTGGGCGACGTCCATGGTTGCGAGCGCCCGCGCCGTGGCGCGCCGGTCGGCGTCGCGAAACGGCGCGCCGAAGCCGCGATGGGGCAGCCGGCCCAGCCGCACCAGATCCTCCACGCTGATGGCCCAGTGCATGGCATGGTCCTGGGGCAGATAGGCCAGGCGCCGGGCCAGCGACCTGCGCGTCAGGCGGCGCATGTCGGCCCCGTCGAGCGCGACCGATCCCCGGTCCGGCCGCAGCAGGCCGGCGAGCACGCGCAGCAGCGTCGTCTTGCCGGCGCCGTTCGGGCCGATCAGGCCCACCAGCTCGCCGGCGGAGACGGCGACGTCGACCTCCGCCAGGATCTCTCGGCCGCCGAGCGTCACGCCGATGCCTTGGGCTTCGATCAATCCTGCCATCAGATCAGCGCCCGGCGCGTTTTCAGGACCAGATAGAAGAACAGCGGCGCGCCCACCAGCGCCGTCAGCACGCCGAGCTTGAGCTCCATGCCCGGCGTCAGCAGCCGCACGCTGACATCCGCGATCAGGACCAGGGCCGCGCCGCCGAGCAGGCTCGCCGGCAACAGGCGGCTGGGGCGCTGATCGACGAGCGGGCGCAGGAGATGGGGCACCACCAGGCCGACGAAGCCGATGGCGCCGGCAACGGCCGTGGAGGCGCCGACGGCCAGGGCCACGCCCAGGACCAGCAGGAGCCGCGTCCGCCTGAGGTCGATCCCCAGATTGGCGGCGCCGTCCTCGCCCAGGGTCAGCGCGTCGAGCGCGCGCCCCAGGAGCAGCAGCAGAACGAGCCCCGACAGGATCAGGGGCGCGGCCAGGCCCACATGAACGATGCTGCGGTCCGCCAGGGAGCCGAGCATCCAGAACACGATCTCCAGCGCGGCGAACGGATTGGGCGAAAGGTTGAGGGCCAGCGCCATCAAGGCGCCCGCGAAGCTGGTCACGGCGACGCCGGCGAGGATCAGCGTCAGCGGCCCGCCGCGGAGGCCGGCCAGGGCCTGGACCACCAGCACCGCCACCAGCGCGCCGGCCAGGCCGCTGAGCGGCAGGGCGAGCGCGAACGCCGCGGTGAGCCCGGTGTTGATGGCGACGACGGCGCCGAGCGCGGCGCCGGCCGAGACGCCGATCAGGCCGGGCTCGGCCAGCGGGTTGCGCAGATAGCCCTGCAACGCGGCCCCCGAAAGGCCGAGGGCCGCCCCGATCAGCAGCCCCAGAAGCGCGCGCGGCAGGCGGATCTCCCAGACGATCGAGACCGCCACCTGGCTCTCGCGCTCGGAGCCGAAGAGCAGGGCACGAACGACCGCCTCGACGCCGATCGCCGCCGGCCCCACCAGGAGCGAGGCCGCAAAGGCCAGCAGGACCAGCAGCACGAGACATGCCAGCAGCCAGCCATAGGCGCGCCGGCCGGAGAGGTGCCGCGGGGCCGTGACCGCGGCGTCGGTCATTGCGGGCTCCGCGCCGCCAGGATCCGGCGGCGCTGGACGGCGAGGCGCGCGACCACGTCGAGACTGTGCGGGGTTCCGCAGATCCAGAGCTTGTCGGGCACGACCACGGCGGGCACGCGGCGGAGCATGGCGTTCAGCGCCGGGTGCTTCAGGTTCTCGGCGGTCACGGTGCGATAGGCGGCGCGGGTGCGGCCGAGCACCACCAGGTCCGGCGCGCGCCATATCAGGTGCTCCAGCGCGAGCCGCGCCGTGCCCCGCTTGCCCATCTCGGCGGCCAGGTTGCGGAACCCGGCCGCGCGGATCAGATCGTCGGCGAGCGTGGCGCTCCCCGAGGTGTAGTTGCTGGCATAATAGGTGGCCGCCACCAGGCCGCGCTCCGGCGCCGGCGCGGCCAGCGCCGCGAGCTGGCGGTCGAAATCCGCGATCAGCGCATCGCCGCGCCCGGGTTCCCGGACGGCCTCTGCGATGCGCCGCACGTTCCTGCGGATATCGTCGATGCCGTATGCCGGCGGCACCACCAGGACCCGATAGCCCAGGCGCTGCAGGAGCTGCACGGTCGGGCGCGTCGTGAAGGTGCCGGCGATGACGAGATCCGGTTTCAGGGTCAGGATCTCCTCGGCCAGGCCATGGGTGACCGGCAACCCGGCGGCCTCGGCCGCCATCACCGAGGCGTCGGGGTTGCGCGACAGGTAGCTGACCGCGGCGATGCGCCCCGGGTCCACCAGCATCATCAGGATCTGATCGGTGCACAGGTTCAGGGAGACGATGCGCATGGGCCTGCCGTCCGCCGCAGCGGCGGCCGAAGCCCATGCGACGAACAGCCAGACCCCGGCCAGAACCGCCCTAACCGCCGTCTCCATAGTCGCGCTCCTCTCCGCCGAGCCTGATCCGGACCCCGCCATAGGCCGCCACGTCCGGCGTGTTGTAGCCGAAGACCTCCTCGTAGTCCTCGTCGAACAGGTTCTCGACGCGGCCGAAGATCCTGACGTTCGGCCTCACGTCATAGTGCATCGCCAGGTTCACGACCACGTAGGAGTCCAGCGTCCTGCGCCCCTGGGCGAAGGTGAAGGCGTCGAAGACGACGTCCTCCATGTCGCCATTGTAGATCACGCCGAGATTGACCGAGCCGCGGTCGCCGGCGAAGCGGTAGGCGGCATTGACGCTGCCGGAATGGGTCGGCCGGCGCACTTCCTCCCGGCCGTCCGGCTCCTCGGCCTCGAGATAGGTATAGGCGCCGACGATCTCGATCTTCTCGTGCGGCCGCACGCTGGCGGTCACCTCGATCCCCTGGCGCGTGCTTTCGCCGACCAGATTGACCGGCGGCCCGAAGAAGGGCGAGAAGATCTCGTTCTCCAGGTTCTGCTCGAAATAGGTGACGTCGACGATCAGCCGGTCGCCGAACATGCTCTTCTCGACGCCCGCGTCCCAGCCCTCGGATTCCTCCGGCAGCAGGTCGGGGTTCGGCGTGAAGATGCCCGGGACGACGCCGAACTGCTCGAACAGGGAGGGGAAGACCACGCCCGTCCCATAGCTGGCGTGAAGCCGGACACCCAGGGGCGCGACGATCTTCGCGGCGGAGAGCTTGTAGGTGGTGAAGTCCTCGAACGCGTCGGACTTGTCGTGCCGCACGGCGGCGCTGACGAAGAGCTTGCCCTTGAACTCGCCGCGATACTCGCCGGCGTAGCTCTCCAGCTCCCGCGAGCGCTCGACCAGATCGGCCGACGGCGTGAAGACCTCCGTCTCCCTCTCGACCAGGCCGGTGAAAGCATGGCTGCTGTCGAGCAGCCCCGGCGCCGGGAGCGTCAGCGTGGAGACGGCGCCGTGCTTGTCGCGCGCGCCCCGGTTGATCGACCTGCCGAAGATCGGGTTCTTGCTGGTCCGGTCCGTCTCGTGACGGCTGGCGAAGGCCCTGCTCTGCCACCGGCCGTCGAGGAGATCGAGCTTTGCGGCGCCGTGATAGGTGCGCAGCATGGTGTCCGAGATCGCGCCCGGAAGATCGGTCGAGACGGCGAGATCGCCGGGCACGGCGCCGGGGGGCGCGGCGAATCTGTCGGTATCGGCCTTGGTCTCAGAGTGGCGCGCGAAGCCTTCGACGCTGAGATGCCTGGTGAGGCTGAAGCCGCCCTTGGCGTGGACCGCGGTCAGGGCGGCGCCGTCGTCCTCGTTGCCGAAATGGGAGACATTGAAGCCGCTGGTGTTGCGCGTGGTCAAGCTCAGGGCGCCGTGGACGCGGTCCGTGCCGCCGCTCACGCTGAGCGAGGCGTCGGCAGTGCTGAAGCTGCCGCCCTCGGCCCGCACGACCACCTGGGCCGGCCCCTTGCCGCTCCGGGTGACGATGTTGATCACCCCAGCCAGAGCGTTGGAGCCCCAGATGCCGCTTTGCGGGCCGCGCATGACCTCGATACGTTCGATGTCCTCGGCGAGCAGGCTGGCGAAATCGAACTCCCCGCTCGTCGTGTCGTTGATCTCCACGCCGTCGATCAGCACCAGCACGTGGTTGCCTTCCGCGCCGCGCAGCCGGACCTGCGTGAAGGCGCCGAACGCGCCCGAGCGGCTCACGGCGACGCCGGGCACGGACCTGAGCGCGTCGGCCGCATGGCGGATCTGACGCGTCTCCAACTGCTCGCCGGTGAGCACGGTGACGGAGCTGCCGATCTTTGCCGCCTCGGTCGGCGTCAGGCCGAGCGTCGCGCCCTGGACGACGATCTCCGGCAAGGCCGCGCGGGCCATGTCATCGGCCGATGCACGCTCAGCCGGCATGGCGGCCAGCAGCGCCGCGGCTATGCAAACGATGCCGGCCGCCCCCGCGGTGTGGCGTCGAGGCCGGGCGCGGCCGTGAGTTTGGGTGTGGGTACGGGTATGGTGCGATGTGTCTAAGCGATGCCTTGCGGCTGTCATAGTCCCCTCCGTTGGCGCGTGCTCTGTTCGGATAGGGGAGCGTGACAGGCCGCCATGGACGGCGGCGCTTGCGGGCGATCGGACCGCTCCTGCACCGGGCAGGCGCATCTGCCGCGCGCGCCCTGGAGGCACGGCGCACAGATGCCGATCGCACTTTTCGAAACGGTTCAGCCAATGTGCCCATAGGACAGACCTGCCGCACTCCCGACTTGCTTCACAGCAGTCGCCGCTACGGAAGTCCGTTCCCATGCGCGCCCCGCACACCGGATGGGCGACACGCGACGGCAGGTCTCCTGGCTTATGGCTCGGGCGCTCGCTTCGCCTTCCCAGCGGTCATCGGATCGTCGACCGCCAGTGGCTATGTTGAAGCGGGCTCGCCATCTACAGTTGCGGGGGCAGCCACGGAGTTGAGACCTCTGGCCTCGCACCGTGTTCCCTCTTCACTGCTCGGGATCTGAGCTCCCTTGCAGAACCATCGCGGCCGCCAACCTAGAGGGACGATTTCGAGGCCGTCAAGCCGCGTCGCGAGCGGCCTGTGCGGAATCCCGGGCGCTGTTGCAGGACGGCAACATGAGGGGCCATCGGTCAGCGCACGGCGCGCCTGTCGCCGGCGACGGCCCGGCGCGCGAGCGTCATGGGCAGCAGGCTGAGGAGGAACAGCGCCAGCGCCGCGACCACGATGGACGGCCCGGACGGCGTGTCGAACCGCACCGAGCCGAACAGCCCGCCGGCGACGGCCAGCGCACCGATCAGCGAGGCGAAGGCGGCCATCTGCTCCGGGGTCGCGGCGAAGCGGCGCGCGGCGGCGGCGGGGATGATCAGCAGCGCCGTGATCAGCAGGATGCCGACGATCTTCATGGCCAGCGCGATGACGCCGGCCATGAGCAGCATGAAGATCAGGCGCGAGCGCTGCGGGTTCAGGCCCTCCGCCTGGGCCAGCTCGGCATTGACGGTGGCGGCCAGCAGCGGGCGCCAGATCGCCACCAGCAGGCCGAGCACGATGGCCCCGCCGATATA